>NZ_CP186540.1:2337500-2614554 GCF_049389645.1 Alkalibacterium sp. f15 | reverse complement strand
AATCATTTCCTCCTTGATATAGTGAAATACTGAGCAATAGGGTTCAAAAATTTAAGTCTTTCTCATATTCGAACGAAATGCCCTGAAAAAGACTAGTAACATTGAACATAGTGCAATGTTTTTTGCGTTTATTTACTACAACCCTAGAATAACATAGTGAATTCGCTTACAGGAACACATATTTGTGTCAATATTGTGACAAATTGAGCAAGACGGAGAAAACGCTGATACACCGGCGAAATGTCACAGAACGTTCAACCTTTCACTTGTATAAAGTGAGTGAATGTGATAGTATGAACATGTTGATAAAGAGATTAATAAAGGAGAATTGATTATGGAAAAACAGCGTACTGAAAATATTTCTTTGGAATCCATTTGGAATGGGTTTATTGGAAAACAATGGAAAGAAGAAATTGATGTTCGTCATTTTATTCAAAGCAATTACCGTCCCTATGATGGAAACGAATCATTTTTAGAAGGTCCGACTAAGGATACTGAAAAATTATGGGATCAAGTCATGGACTTAGATAAGCAAGAACGTGCTGCCGGTGGCATGCTAGATATGGATACAGAAGTCGTTTCTACAATAACTTCTCATGGTCCGGGGTACTTATCAAAAGATTTAGAAAAAATTGTCGGTTTCCAGACAGAAAAACCATTTAAACGTTCACTCCAACCGTTTGGTGGAATTCGTATGATGGAAGTAGCCGCTGAATCTTATGGCTTTGAAGTGGATCCTTTCCTATCACATGTATTCAGAGACTGGAGAAAAACACATAACCAGGGTGTGTTTGATGCATATACGCCAGAAATGCGTGAAGTACGTCGAACAGGTATTATTACAGGACTTCCTGATGCATACGGTCGTGGACGTATTATAGGAGACTACCGACGAGTAGCTCTTTATGGTGTTGATCGATTAATTGCTGAAAAAGAAGCTGATAAAACAAAATCTGATACAGCAATGATGGATGAAAAAAATATCAGGAAACGTGAAGAAATCAGCGATCAGTTGAATGCATTACATCAATTAGTAGAATTAGGAAACATCTACGGTTTTGACGTTTCACGTCCAGCTCAAAATGCAACAGAAGCCTTCCAGTGGTTATACCTTGGATACCTTGCAGCTGTTAAAGAACAAAATGGCGCAGCCATGTCACTTGGCCGTACCTCAACTTTCCTGGATATCTATATTGAAAGAGATCTTAAAAATGGTACGATGACTGAAATCGAAGCGCAGGAATTAGTGGACCATTTTGTTATGAAATTACGTTTAGTTAAATTTGTCCGCACACCTGAATATAACGAACTATTCTCAGGAGACCCAACATGGGTGACTGAAGCTATTGCTGGTATCGGTTTAGATGGACGTCATATGGTTACTAAAAGTAGCTACCGCTTCTTGAATACATTGACTAACTTAGGGTCAGCACCGGAACCAAACTTGACTGTTTTATGGTCACCAAAATTACCTCAATCCTTTAAAAATTATTGTTCACGTGTTTCAATCGAGAGCAGCGCGATTCAATATGAAAATGATGATATCATGCGTGAAGAGTGGGGCGATGATTACGGTATCGCTTGTTGTGTGTCTGCTATGCCGATCGGCAAGCAAATGCAGTTCTTTGGTGCCCGTGCCAACTTAGCCAAAGCATTGTTATATGCTATCAATGGCGGCGTGGATGAGAAGTCTAAAAAACAAGTTGGACCAAAATTCCGTCCGATCACTTCTGAATATTTAGATTACGCTGAAGTAACTGAAAAATTTGATGACACGCTGGATTGGTTAGCAGAGATGTATATCAATACTTTGAATATTATTCACTACATGCATGATAAATACAGCTATGAAAGTTTAGAGATGGCCCTGCATGATTCAGAAGTCGTTCGTACAATGGCTACCGGTATTGCTGGTTTCTCTGTAGCGGTAGATTCACTATCAGCTATCAAGCATGCTAAAGTTAAAGTTATTCGTGATGAAGATGGCATAGCAATCGATTATGAAATCGAAGGCGACTATCCGAAATACGGTAACGATGACGACAAAGTAGATGACATTGCAGTTGAATTGCTTAAAAAATTCATGAGTAAAGTTAGACAATACCCAACTTACCGTGATGCCACACATACAACTTCTATATTGACTATTACATCAAACGTTGTTTATGGTAAGAAAACAGGCAATACTCCTGATGGACGTCGTCAAGGCGTACCGTTCGCACCAGGCGCAAACCCATTACACGGTAGAGACTCAAACGGTGCTTTGGCAAGTTTGAACTCAGTGGCTAAATTACCATACAAAGAATCTTTAGATGGTATTTCCAACACCTTCTCGATCGTGCCTAAAGCTTTAGGCAAAGAAGACAGTGTACAACAAAATAACTTATCCACGATGTTAGATGGATACGTTAAAATGGGTGGACATCACTTAAACGTGAATGCCCTGAACCGCGAAACACTAGAAGACGCTATGGAACATCCGGAAGAGTACCCACAATTAACGATCCGTGTTTCCGGATACGCAGTTAACTTCACTAAATTAACCAGAGAACAACAAATGGATGTCTTGAATCGTACATTCCATGACTCAATGTAAGTAAAAAAGTTTAATTATTCGTAGGGGGAAGTATAGATGACAGAATCACCAATAGGATATGTGCACTCAACAGAAAGCTTCGGTTCTTTGGATGGACCAGGAATTCGCTTCGTAGTGTTTATGCAGGGATGTCGTATGCGTTGTGAGTTCTGTCATAACCCTGACACGTGGAATATGGGTGGCGGAACACCTTTCACACCTCAAGAACTCCTTGACAAAGCTTTGAAATACAAAAGCTATTGGGGAGAAGAGGGAGGCATCACCGTTAGTGGTGGTGAACCGCTTATTCATATCGACTTTCTAATTGAATTCTTTAAATTAGCTAAAGCGGAAGGCGTCAACGTTTCACTAGACACGTGTGGACAGCCATTCACTTATGACGAGCCATTCTTTGGTCGCTTTGAAGAATTAATGAAATATACTGATTTGGTGTTGATGGATATCAAACACATTGATGATCAGATCCATAAGAAATATACGATGCATTCCAATAAGAGTATTTTAGATATGGCTAACTATTTGTCTAAAATCGGCATTCCCATGTGGTTGAGACACGTTTTAGTTCCAGGCCGTTCTGATTACGATGAACATTTAGAACGTTTGAGTGATTTCATTGAACAACTGGATAACGTGATAAAAGTAGAGGTTTTACCTTATCACCAACTGGGCGTTTATAAGTATAAAGAACTTGGTATTCCTTATAAACTGGAAGGCGTTCAGCCACCTACAGCGGAGCGCGTTGAAAATGCAAACCGTATATTAAAAACAAGTAAATATCAAACGCAGTAAACTAAAACTATGTTGATCGTCCAATTCAGTGAAAGCCTCACTGGATTAACGTCAACATAGTTTTTCGTTTATTGAAATTAATGACTTTTTACGCTATTCTATAAGAAGAGAATTTAAAATAAAAGGAGAATGACAGTGAGTAAAATACTTATATTTGGACATCAAAGTCCTGACACGGATGCCATCACATCAGCGATTACCTTTTCGCATCTGCAAAATGAATTAGGCAAAGAGACAGAGCCTGTTGCTTTGGGAAAAACGACAGCCGAAACGCAATATGCTCTAGATTATTTTGAAGTTGAAGCCCCACGAGTCATCACTACAGCTGCAGATGAAACGCCGGAAGTGATGCTGGTCGACCATAATGAAGCGCAGCAAAGTGTTTCGGATATTGACAAAGTGAAAGTACTGGCAGTCGTTGATCATCATCGCATTGCAAACTTCCAAACAGCGAACCCGCTTTATTACCGTGCCGAACCTGTTGGGTGTACGAATACGATTATTTTGAAATTATACAAAGAAAATAATGTAGAAGTGCCTAAACATATTGCGGGTTTGATGCTTTCAGCGATCATATCTGATACGTTGTTATTCAAATCTCCAACATGTACAGCAGAAGACGAAAAAGCCGCAAAAGAATTAGCTGAAATTGCGGATATCGACATAGAGGCTTATGGTAAAGACTTGCTTAAGGCCGGCGCGGATACATCAAGTAAAAACGCAGATCAAATTCTGAATGATGATGCTAAAAACTTTCCGATGGGTGATTTGACTGTTCGTATCGGCCAAGTAAACGTTGTAGACGTGGATGAAATATTGGAACGTAAACAAGAATTACTGGACGAAATGGCAGCACAAAGCGAAAGCAATAAGCTTGATTTATTTATACTCGTGACGACAAATGTACTGGAAAGTGATTCTGTCGCGCTTGTTTACGGCGAAGAAAAAGCACAGGTAGCAGAAGCATTTAACAAAGAAATGAAAGATGATACCTTATACCTTGAAGGTGTGGTTTCTAGGAAAAAACAAGTCGTTCCACAACTAACTGAGCAATTTAGTTAATTATCGATTCAAAAAAAGGAATCCTCATTTAAGAGGATTCCTTTTTTTTTTTGCTATAAAATTTTTACCGATTGCTTCTTAGTTTTGATATAGGTGTGTTTCAACCAAAAGAGTGTATTCAACATGCTTCTACCAGAAACGGTGGCCAAAAACGCCGTTGCTCCCAATTTTCCTCCAGAACCATCAAAAAGAGAGGCGACAGCGATAAATAAGATGCCGGTCAAAATGGTTAAGAAAAACATCTCGGTATAGGTTTTCGCTCTTTCTTTGGATACCATACCTGTAAATGTTGCGCAAAAAGCAGCAACAACAATGATGTGACTGTTTTGTGGAGATAGTATAGCTATGGTCAGGCCAACTAAAGCAGAAGCTGTCACCGCATCCAATAAAAACATGTCCTGCAACAGATAGGTCGCCATTCCAGCAAAGATAATGATTAAAAATAAGGGTAGGTATAAATTAGTTGAGAGTGGATCCAACGTCCTAAAGGGTGACCTGAAAACCAGAGCAGAAAGAAAGGTGCCACAAAAAGCTATAAAACCTAATTTTCCGCCATAGCCCTTAAATAATTGTTCGGACAGAATGAACAGAATGCCTGCAATGAGACTGGCTAACATGAAGGAAAAGGGATTTGAGAAAATCAAGTTGCAAGCCATCCCGACAAATGAACCGCAGTAAATAGCGGCTGCATAATTTTTGAAAAGATAGGCGCCACTCAAACCGATAACACTTGAAGCGAGGACACCACCCAAACCCAATTGATGATTCAATATGAATGTGATGTAAGCTCCCCCGACTAGCGCCAATAAAATGTTTAAGTTTTTTGGTCGACTTAATTTAACGGGTTGTTTTAATTGACACTTTATACAACCCCATTCGGTTCTTAATTGTTTGACGAAGAATAAACCCGAAATGGCCAGCATAACGAGTGAAACAATACTCAAATGAGCAATGTTACCGTATATCATTGAATAAAAAAGGTAAGAAGAAAAGAAAGCAAAGATCATGAAACTGCTTGTGAGAACCAACGTGGCCACTCCTTTCAATTTATTTCACAAATTCAAGAAATTATGTACTATTTAAATCATTGTAACCGATTTATTTATTTAGTCCAGTTTAGCACAAAACGATGGGGATATGAAATGATTTTCACAAACTTTTGTTGTCTCTTCATATATCAGTATATCCTTGTCAAAAATCAGTCAAAAAAAAGACAGAAGAATTAAGAATGTCTCTTCTGTCTGAGGCTATTTGATTATGGATAACTCAAAGGTCTGTTTGTTCAGGCTTGCCATTTGTTGAGAAAAAGGGCCGATACCTTGACTGGCGAACCAATCGAAACGCAATTCATCATTATAAAGGATGACAGAGTCACCAATTGCAACGTCGTCGTCTACCTCTATCAATATATGACTCATCATTATCGAGCGGATCGGGTAGGCTTTTCGGTTTATTAATACAGGGAAATTTTTCCGTGCTTTCAACAGACCGTTACCATAGCCGATATCACATACGGCAATCTTTGCATCTTTTTCAAGTTGGTAATCTGCGGAATACCCAATCGTTTGTCCGCCCTCGACCGAGGTCAATTCAATGACATTGGCTTCGATACTGACTACTTGTTCAGCGAGAGAGACATCCAAGCCTTCATAATAGGGACGAGCGCCATACAAAATAACGCCTCCTCTTATATGTGTATGATGAGGGAGCGGGCCATCCCTTAAAAACGAAGCGCTGTTCTGCGCGTGAATGTACTTCAGACCGGGAAGATACGCATGCAGTCCTTTTATAACTGTTTGCCATTTTTCTTTTTCCTTTTGATATCTGTCAACACCAAAGTCATCCGCAGAAGCAAAATGTGTCCAGATGCCGTTAACGTTCAGATCCTTATCATCCAATATGTGCTTCATATCAGCGATGCGATCAAAGCCCAATCGGTTAAGGTCATTTCGAAAAACCAGTTGAATCGTTAGCCCTTTTAACTCGTCTTTATATTTCTCATAGTAGGCGTAGGACGAGACGGTCAAAGTGATATCGTATTCTTTTATGAGCTGAAATTCTGTACTTGGATCCAGCAGTAAAATAAAGATGTCACTGTTCCATTTTCTCAGTTGGATCGCTTCAGACAAGACGGTCGTCGAAAAAGCGCGAATACCACCTTCGTAAAAGGTCCGGTACACCCGTTCAAGACCGTGATTATACCCGTCATTTTTTACCACTGCGATGGTATCGGTTTTTGATTGAATTAAACGAGCTTGTCTGACCAGTCGTTTTTCATTGAGTGTTAATCGTGCAGTCATTTGATCACACCTAACGTATGGGCAATGGATTGGAAATACTTTACGCCGTTGAGCAAGATGGCTTCGTCAAAATTGAACAGGGAAGTGTGTAGACCATGGATATAGCCTTTTTCTTCGTTACGGATACCTAAAAAGGCAAAATTAGTTTTAGCCACTGATTGATAGAAGGAAAAATCTTCGCCGAAAAGATAAGGAACATCAAGTAGTTGGAGGTTCAAGCCGGCATGATCGACACTTGTTTTTACAGTCTCTATCAAGGCTGTGTCATTGTATACGGCCGGGTATCCTTTAGCAAAGTCCAGAGAAGTTACCGTGTGATGCAGGGCGTCTGTACTGGTCACGATGGTTTCCATTTTTTCCTGAATGTGTTTCAGATCATCGGGAAAATAGGTGCGGATGGTTCCTTGTATGTGTCCGTCCGACGCAACTGTATTGATCGCTTCACCTGCATGGAGTTGGCCAATATGCAAAATATTCTGATGCAAGCCGTTTAAAAAGTATTGCTGAACCTGAGAAAGTTGCGTCGCAATATTGACGACAGCTCCTAGGGCACTGAATCCTTTTTCTTTTTGAGCCACATGGGCAGAAAGACCTCTGACGGTTATGCGGTATTCTGTTGCACTCGCCATTAAAAAGCCTTGTCTGGTCGCTAATGTGTGTTCAGGCACGTCAGGACCTAAATGAAGGCCGTAAATTCCGTTGATCTGATAATCTTCAAAAGGAAAAGCCCGAATGAGAGCGTCAGCTCCAGCATTTGATTCCTCAGAAGGCTGGAATATGAGCAGCATGTTTTTCTCGAGCAACCCCTTGTCCTGTTGCTCTTTACACCATTCAGCAAACGTCAGCATGATGGACGCATGACCATCATGTCCGCAGGCGTGCATGACGCCTGGATGCTGCGATTCAAACGTGACACCCGTTTCTTCCTGAATGGGCAGAGCATCAATGTCTGCACGAAAGCCGACTGTTTCTTTTGAGCCAGAAGAGCCTTCAAAATAAACAATGGTAGCCGTATCCATAGGCGTAAAGTAGGGTATCGAAAGCGAGTCTAGTGTCGTTCTGATATACTCTGTCGTTTTATATTCATTAAATGAAAGTTCGGGTATCTGATGTAACTGTCTACGATGAGTCGTCACTGTTTCGAGTAAGCGGGACATACTTTCCTCCTGTATATGATAGTATCGATTGAATTTGCTTTTATTTAAGTTCTCTTAAAGCAGAAATGATGGCTATTTTTTCTGAAGCCACATCAGACGTGTTTTTTATTTTTCTGGCAGGAACACCAGCGACAACGGTATCTTGCGGGACATCTTCAGTTACGATAGCCCCGGCCGCAACGACGGAACCTTTGCCGACCGTTATGCCTTCAAGTATTACGGCGTTCGCCCCGATCAAAACATTATCTTCAATTACGACAGGTTTGGCATTGGCAGGTTCTATGACACCTGAAAGTATTGCTCCAGCACCGACGTGAACATTTTTACCGGTAATGGCGCGACCACCCAGAACCGCGCCCATGTCGATCATTGTTCCTTCACCAATGACAGCTCCGATATTAATCACCGCACCCATCATCACAACAGCATTTTTACCTATGGTTACATGATCCCGAATGAATGAGCCTGGTTCGATACGGGCATCCACTTGAGAAAGGTCTAAAAGCGGGATGGCAGAGTGGCGTCGGTCTTGTTCGATGACCAATTCACTCATAGCTTCTTCGTTGTCTGCAAAGAAAGGCTGCCAGTCTCTCAAGTCTGCAAACAGGGTGAAGCTTCCATCTGAACCAAAAACTTTAAAAGACTCGGGGAAATCGTCTCGTTTAAGCTCGGTATTGACATAAATTTTTATTGGCGTAGATTTTTCTGATTCGCTGATATATTGGATGATTTCTTCTGGATTAAAGTCTTTCACAGGTCACACTCCTAAGTTAGTATACGTATAAAAGCCGGTTTCTTTGGTTATTAACTTTTCAGCTGCTTTCAAAGCACCACGGGCAAAGATATCTTTGGACTGGGCTGAATGTTTGATGGAAATCACTTCATCGTGACCGGCAAACAACACTTCATGTTCACCCACAATGGTGCCTCCGCGAATGGTTGAAATACCGATGTCCTTTTTGTCGCGTTTTTCGGTGACTTGGCTGCGGTCGTAAACGGTCTGAGCGTCTGGACGAGCCTTTTCAGTGATCGCATCGAGCAATTTGATCAACGTTCCGCTCGGGGCATCTATTTTCTGATTATGATGCTTTTCGATCATTTCAATGTCATAGTCATCCATGAGCGGAGCGATGGTTTCGAGCAATTGCGTTACAATGTGGACGCCGTAGCTCATATTGGCGCTGAAAAACACGGGAACCTCTGTCGCTTTTTCGTCCATCAATGCAAGCAGTGTCTCTTTTTCACCGGTGGTCGCAATCACCATAGGGACGTTGAGACCAGATCTTAACAGTTCTTTGGTTAATGTCGGGTGTGAAAAATCGATCACACAATCTGCCTCTGGTAAGTCTTCATTGACGGACCCAAAGAGAGGATAGGGACAATCAATTTCGTCCGTTGGCGAGACTGCTCCAACGATGGTGTGTCCGTTCTCTTCAGCGAGTGTGGCTACGCGTTTGTTCATCGTGCCGTATCCGACCAGTAAAATCTTCATTTTACGCATCCTTTCTGGTGTGATCGAAGAGCTCAGTTAAAACATTTTGAGCAGCGTCTTCAAGGGGCACGAGTGGTAAGCGCAAAGAATAAGCGCCATAACCTAGGTGACTGGTCAACACTTTGATCGGGATCGGATTAACGTCAACGCCTAAGGCATCCACTAAGGGAAAGAGCTTGCGGTGGATGTCCGCGGCTAGTTTGGGCTGTTTTAATGCCGCCACATACATGTTCTGATAATCATTCGGTAAAGCATTGGCCAGGACCGATATAAGGCCGTGTCCGCCTAATGAGAAGAAGGGTAGGGCCAAGTCGTCATTCCCGCTGTAAAACGAGAACGAGTCAGCTACGACCCGTTGAAGACGACTTAGATGTGCCAAGTCACCGGTCGCATCTTTCAGACCAATGATGTTTGGATGCTGAGCCAAGACTTCCAGCGTTTCCGGTGCGATCGTTACGCCTGTACGTGAAGGCACATCATACAAGATGATCGGGATAGAAACCGCATCAGCAATGGCAGTGAAGTGAGCAAGCAGGCCTTTTTGACTAGTTTTGTTGTAGTAGGGGGTGATCACTAGCAGCCCATCCACGCCTAATTTTTCAGCTTCTTGAGAAAGGATGATAGCCTCTGCCGTATTGTTTGAACCTGTTCCGGCAATCACTGGGATCTGCTTGTCAGCCACTTCCATCGCTAGGGATAACAAGGTGGTTTTTTCTTCACGTGTCAAAGTGGTTCCTTCACCCGTCGTACCGTTGACCACAAAAGCTTGGATGCTATTTTCTTTCAAGAAAGTTAAATGCTGCTTGAAACTGTCATAGTCCACTTTGCCTTCTATAAAGGGGGTCGTGACAGCAACAGCTGCACCGGTAAATAATCGTGTCAATTTAATCATCCTTTCTGGAGATAAGTTCTTCAAGTATTTGGACAGCATTTAAAGCGGAACCTTTGAGTATGTTGTCACTCACGGACCATAAATGGTAGGTGTTAGGCAAGCTGTTATCTTTCCTGATGCGACCGACAAAGACGCCTTCTTTATGGGCGGCATCCAGCGGGGTAGGGTAAACCTCACGTGACGGGTCATCCATGACGATGATAGAAGGGAAGTCTCCCAAGACTGCTTTCAGCTCCGCCACAGTGGGTTCCTGCTTCAAAGTGATGTTCATGGCAACGGCGTGTGCATGAGGAACAGGAACGCGAACGCATGTTGCCGTGACGTCGATGGAGGCATCCTTTAATATTTTCTGCGTTTCTTTGATCATCTTTTGTTCTTCTTTGGTATACCCATCTTCTAAAAAGACATCTATTTGTGGGATGACGTTATGGTAAATAGGCTTCGGATAATTCTCTGGAGCCTCGCCTTTTTCGCCTCTGTCTAAATCTTCTATGCCTTTCCAGCCTGATCCCGATACTGACTGGTAAGTCGTATAGGCCACACGTTTCAAACCGAAGGCATCTGCCAAAGGTTTGAGCGGAATGACGGACTGAATGGTCGAACAATTCGGATTGGCAATGATTTTGCGTTTCAACGTCGGTTTATTTACTTCGGGAACAATCAAATCAATACTATCATCCATGCGCCAGGCACTGGAATTATCGATCACGACGGCACCGGCTTTTTCAAAGAGGGGAGCGAAGTGCAAACTTATCTCTCCACCGGCAGACATCAAGACATAGTCAAAGTCACTCTTAGCCTTTTCTTCCGTCAATTCTTCAACGATATACGTTTCCCCTTTGAATGCAACTCTTTTTCCGGCTGAACGCGCGGATGAAAAAAGGGTCAAAGAGAAGAACGGGATGTTTTTCTGGTCCAATAAGTGGAGCATCGTCTGGCCAACCAAACCGGTGGCACCAACTAGTGCTATTTTATACATGAAATCGTCCTTTCTTTTGAGTCAGTTTTTACAAATCAAAGGTCTGACATAATAAGCGGGTCGCTTTTTCTCCGTTTTCACCATCGACGACATAAGAAATACTGATTTCTGAAGTCGTGACTTGATAGAAGGGAATATCGGAGGATAATAAAAGTTTGAAAATTTTAGAAGCAACGCCGGTCATATCACGCATTCCGGCTCCAATGACGGAGACCTTGCAATAGGTTGTTTCGATCTTGACATATAAGTTAGCGTAAGATTCTTTCAAAGAATCGAACAACTGATTCAGTTCACGTTCTTCAGACTCTTTGAAGGTAAAGGACAGCTGCAGACCGTCCTGATTTTGAATCTGAGAGATCATATCGATATTTATTTCTGCTTCTTCCAATTTGATGAACAGATCGGTTAAGAAGGTTTTGGTTTCTTGAGTATACGTGATGGTGACGTGAGCCATTTCTTTATCCAAGGCAACCCCAGTCACGGCTTTACGTTCAAGCATTTGATCATTTGGCACAATCCATGTTCCTTTCTCGGTAGATAACGTTTTTCCCAGGTAAAGAGGGACGTTATGATTACTAGCTAATTCCACACTACGCGTTTCGAGTACACCGGCGCCTAAGGCAGACATTTCCATCATCTCTTCGAATGAAATGGTGTCCCGGCGTTTGGCTTCCGGGAAGATACGTGGGTCTGTACTGTACACACCTGTCACATCTGTATAGATTTCACAGGGACAGTTTAATGTTGAAGCGATTGCTACAGCCGTGGTATCTGATCCGCCGCGACCAAGAGTAGTGAGTTCGCCTGCTTTATTGAAGCCCTGAAACCCAGCAACAATAAGGATGTCGTTATTTTCGAACAACTCTTCCAAGAGATCTGATTTTATTGAAGAAATTTTGCTTTTCAAATGTTTTCCAGTCGTTTCAATTCCTGCCTGATACCCAGTCAGCGGTTTAGCGCGTACATTCAAGTCGTTTAAAACTAAAGACAGGAATGAAATGGTTTGCTGTTCACCTGTATTGAGTAACATTGCTAAATCTTTATCGTTAGGATTGGATGTCAGTTGGCTCACTGAAGTCAGTAAATCGTCAGTCGTTTTACCCATCGCCGAGACAACAACAATCAGCTGCTCATCATTTTCGACACGTGACTTAAGATATTCTGAGATTTCTTTGATTTTTACGAAATCGGCAACGCTTGATCCTCCAAATTTTAATACACTTCGTTTCATAGCGACTCCTTTTCTTTGATGGGCTTTGGTATTGATGGTAACTCTGCTGTAAATGCAAAAAAACAAGTCGGGAATGCCGACTTGTTTACAATAAGATATCGTCACAAGCGGAAGCACTCCGTTTAGCCTATAGCTATACGGCAGTCTGCAGATTCTTCATATGCAGCCCAACGGTTTGCTCTCTGTAAAAGCAAACGATTTCGGCAAATCTCCCTTTCCTCATTTTAGACTTACAGGTCCGTATAAAAACGAGTACTGATGATTTTTGCTCCTCATCCATTCATTTAATTTTTAATTTATGTTGTTAAGCTTATCAAATTTTAATGTTAATGTAAACAAATATCATTGAAATCAATAAACCCACTCCCAGAGTGAATAAATAAGTAGTATAAATTGAAAGTTTCTATAAAAGATATTATAGTTAAGTAAGGTGAGAGAGAAACGCAAAAAAAAAACAAATCAGGTGGTTTGATTAAATAGAAGAAGTGTGTTGAAACCCTGTTATGACAGTTTTTATTAGAGGGGTTGATCCATAGAAAAAAACCAGAGGTGAAGTTTGTGAAAACTTTAATAATATTGTTAGAATAAACTTATTTTTAATATTTTTTGTATAACTCACACTATTATTCATTTTTTCAGGACAGTATCCAGTTATTTATACAAATAAGTAATTTTTATACAAAAACAGCAGATAGCAAGACTTTATAAGCGTTTACATAGGCTTAACAATAGCTTTTGTAAGTGCTATCATACAGGTAGCAAATCAAATGAGGAGGAAATAAATTGAAAAATACAGCTAAGACAGAGACACCTGTTTTAGAAACAGGACAAAACGAAATGAAGCAGCAAACGAAACCTATTCATGTGTTTTCCGAGATAGGCGAATTGCAGACAGTTCTATTGAAAAGACCGGGTAAAGAAATCGAAAATTTGACACCCGATATCATGGAACGGCTGCTGTTTGATGACATTCCGCACTTGCGTGTTATTCAAAAAGAGCATGATATGTTCGCGGATGCTTTAAGAGATAACGGAGTAGAGGTCTTGTATCTTGAAAAATTATCGGCTGAAGCGATCGATGCCTCCGATACAAAAGAGTCGTTTGTCGAAACGATGCTGAACGAATCAAATATTTCGTCGAAAAATGTATATAAAGCATTGAAAGAGTATTTACTTTCAATGGAAACATTCGAAATGGTCGAGACGATCATGGCTGGTGTGCGTAAGAATGCCGTGGAAGTTGAATCCAATCATCTCGCTGATATCAGTGATCGCGAGCAATATCCATTTTACATGGATCCTATGCCGAATCTATACTTCACACGTGACCCGGGCGCTTCGATCGGAAACGGTCTGACCATCAACAATATGACGTTTGAAGCCCGTAAACGAGAAACGTTATTCCTGCAAACAATTATGAATCATCATCCGCGTTTTAAAAATAGCGGCATCCAAATATGGAGAGACCGTGATGAATCCACATGTATGGAAGGTGGAGACGAACTCATTTTAAATGATAAAGTCTTGGCTATCGGTATTTCTCAACGTTCAGAAGCAAAAGCAATCGAAGAGTTGGCTATCAAATTATTCGAAAAAGGGTCTTCTTTCGAAAAAGTACTGGCCATTAAAATTCCTAATGTGCGGGCTATGATGCACCTGGATACTGTCTTTACCATGATCGATCACAATAAATTCACCATCCATCCTGGCATCTTGGAGCTCGACGGATCGATCGACACCTATATCTTGGAAAAATCAGAAGAAGCTGGAAAAGTTAAAATAACGCACGAAAAGGATTTGAAAAAAGTACTGAAAGATGCGCTGGGCGTGGGAGAAATCGAGCTCATTCAATGTGGTGGCGGCGATGCGATCGCAGCTCCAAGAGAACAATGGAATGATGGGTCGAATACCTTAGCTATCGCTCCGGGAGTCGTAGTCACTTATGACCGGAACTATGTCTCCAATGCCTTGTTGAGAGAAAAAGGCGTTAAGGTGATCGAAATAGAATCGAGCGAATTATCAAGAGGTCGTGGCGGTCCGCGTTGTATGAGTATGCCTCTTGTCAGAAAAGATGTATAATAATTAAAATATATATATAATTTATTAGGAGGAAAACAAAAATGCAAAACGTATTTCAAGGTCGTAGTTTATTAAAAGAGATAGATTTCACGAAAGAGGAATTAATGTATTTTATTGATTTTTCAGCTCACCTTAAAGAAATGAAGAAAAAAGGGATTCCTCATCGTTATTTAGAAGGGAAAAATATCGCGTTGTTATTTGAAAAATCATCAACACGTACCCGTTCAGCTTTTACAGTGGCATCGATCGACTTAGGTGCACATCCAGAATATCTAGGAAAAAATGATATTCAAATAGGCAAAAAAGAATCCGTTGAAGATACAGCTAAAGTTTTAGGCGGAATGTTTGATGGCATTGAATTCCGTGGCTTCAAACAAGAAAGTGTTGAACTTTTAGCAGAACACTCAGGCGTTCCAGTCTGGAATGGTTTGACAGACGAGTGGCACCCTACACAAATGATTGCAGATTACTTGACACTCAAAGAAAATTTCGGAAAATTAGAAGGTTTGACATTAGCTTATACGGGTGATGGTCGTAACAACGTGGCCAACAGCCTGTTGATCACCGGTGCTATTCTAGGCGTTAACGTGCATATCGTATCACCTGAATCACTGTTCCCAGATGACAAATTAGTCAAATTAGCTCAAGAATATGCAGACAAATCCGGCAGCCATATCATGATCACCGACGATGTCAAAGAAGGCGTCAAAGGCGCTGATGCTCTTTATGCGGACGTCTGGGTATCCATGGGTGAAGAAGATAAATTTGAAGAACGTGTCAACTTGTTGAAACCTTACCAAATCAATATGGATATGATGAGATCAACAGGTAAAGATGAAACGATTTTACTCCACTGCTTACCTGCTTTCCACGATACAGAAACTGAATACGGAAAAATGGTTGAAGAAGACTTTGGCGAAACTGAAATGGAAGTCACAGATGAAGTCTTTAGAAGCAAACATGCGCGTCAGTTTGATCAAGCTGAGAACCGCATGCATTCGATCAAAGCTATAATGGCAGCAACATTAGGTAACTTGTTTATCCCACACGTATAAAACACTTAAATAACTGACTGGGTCAAACCAGTCAGTTTATTTAAAATCAACTTGGAAAGAAAGAGAGTGATAACTTTGACCAAACGTAAAATTGTTATTGCATTAGGTGGAAACGCTATCTTGACTGACGATTCTTCTGCACAAGCACAGCAAAAAGCTTTAAAACATACAGCGGAGTATCTTGTCCAATTTGTAGAAAATGGTGATGCGATTGCTGTTTCACACGGTAACGGACCACAAGTCGGTAATCTGCTTTTACAGCAGGAAGCAGCCAATAGTGAGAAGAATCCTGCTATGCCTTTAGATACATGTGTCGCTATGACCCAGGGTAGCATCGGATACTGGCTTCAAGCAGCATTATCTAAGGCACTAAAAGAAAAAGGGTTAAATAATGATGTGGCATCGATCGTCACGCAAGTGGTTGTATCTGAAGATGATCCCGCTTTTAAAAATCCGTCTAAACCAGTGGGTCCTTTCCTTTCAGAAGAAGAAGGTCGAGTGCAGATGGAAGAAACTGGAGCTACATTCATCGAAGATGCAGGCAGAGGCTGGAGAAAAGTTGTGCCTTCACCTAAACCTATAAGCATCAAAGAAATAAACGTCATTAAAACCCTAATTGAAAATGACATCATACCTATCACAGTAGGCGGAGGCGGTATTCCTGTCATTATGAAAGGAGACGAGTATATAGGGATAGAAGCTGTCATCGATAAAGATTTTGCTTCAGAAACATTAGCTGTCAGTTTACAAGCTGACCTCTTAGTCATCTTGACAGGCGTAGATAATGTGATGGTCAATTATCAACAGTCAGATGAAAAAGTACTAGAGGAAGTGACCGTCGCAGAAATGCGGGCATATGTCGATCAGAAGCAATTTGCTGCTGGAAGCATGTTACCTAAAGTAGAAGCTGCGTTAAAATTTGTTGAAAAAAATCCTTCGGGCAAAGCAATTATTACATCTTTAGAAAATATTCAAGCAGCTATTTCAGAGAACGGTGGCACAATCATTACGCGCTGATCATGATTTAATAATAAGTTATTTGGAGGGATTAGAATGGCTCAAAATAAATTCAAAGATAAATTATTGGCGTTACCATCATCATTTACCATACTGTTTTTAATCATCGTTGTTATGGCAATTTTTACATGGTTTGTTCCTGCTGGTAGTTATGAAGTGGATGAAGCCGGAAATATCATCGCCGGTACGTTTGCTTACGTTGATCAACAACCACAAGGCTTATGGGACGTCTTCATGGCTCCTGTCAAAGGGATGCTTGGAACCGATGGCACACCGGGTGCGATAGAGGTATCGCTATTTATTCTAGTCGTGGGTGGCTTTTTGGGTGTTGTCGGTAAAACGGGTGCACTCGACACGGCTATTGCACAAGTTGTCGCGGCCAATAAAGGTCGAGAAAAACTGTTGATTCCTATTCTGATGTTTATCTTCGCACTAGGGGGCACCACGTATGGTATGGCTGAAGAAACCCTGGCCTTCTATCCATTGATTATTCCCGTCATGATAGCCGTAGGTTTTGATAGTCTAGTGGCGGTTTCCGTAGTGTTACTCGGAGCCGGCGTAGGTGTGCTTGCTTCGACCGTTAACCCGTTTGCTACGGGTGTTGCCTCACAGGCTTTGGGTATAAGCCCGGGTGAAGGTATCGGCTTACGTTTAGTCTTTTTCGTTGTGATGTATGCGATAGCCACTATATATGTGTATCGTTATGCTACAAAAGTACAGAAAAACCCAGAAGCTTCATTGGTCTATGAAGACTTTGAAGCAAACAAAAAGAAATTCAAAACAAAAGAAACAAATGATAAAATGAATTCTAAACAAAAATTTGTTATCAGCTTATTCGGATTGACTTTCTTCTTGATGATTTTGGGGCTGGTACCTTGGACGTTGCTCAATGAAAACTGGACGATCTTTGAAACAATCAATTCAGGGTTGATGGGTATTCCATTTATCGGAACTGTGTTAGGTCAACAAATGATTCCGCTTGGTGACTGGTACTTTATGGAGATCACCATGCTGTTCTTCGCCATGTCAGTCATCATAGGGATGGTTTATAGATTACCGGAAGGTCAAATCGTCTCAGGCTTTGTCAATGGCGCAAAAGATTTACTCAGTGTGGCACTGATTGTAGCTGTTGCCCGTGGTATTCAAGTCATCATGAATGAAGGAATGATCACTGCGACAATTTTAAACTTCGGAGAAAGAGGACTGTCTGAGTTTTCTCCAGTATTGTTCTCGATTCTAACGTATATTTTCTATATTCCGCTATCCTTCCTGATTCCTTCAACGTCTGGCCTGGCAGGTGCGACAATGGGGATCATGGGACCACTTGGAACCTTTGTAGGTGTTGCTCAAGACATCGTGGTCACTGCCTTCCAATCTGCAAGTGGGATAGTCAACCTGGTCACTCCTACTTCAGGCGTGGTTATGGGTGCTTTGGCAATTGCCGGAGTAGAGCTGACAACTTGGTGGAAATATACCGCAAAACTTATCGGTATCATTTTCGTTGTCTCATGTATACTCATGGCTGTAGGAGTACTATTCTTTTAACTGAATAACAGATGAATTAAATGAAAAGATTTCTGGTGCAGAAGATAATTCTGTACCAGAAATCTTTTTTTGTCTGTCAGCATAACGGTAGAGTTCTTTAAAATGAAAGTCGGTTGCTAGAATATAGCAAGAATTTACTCTTTCGAACAACTATTTAAAGACGATTTCAAAATAAATGAATGAATTTGAACGATTATAAGGGAAAATGATTGAATTGTTGAAGCATAAATGATAAACTTCAATTAAAGAGGTGAAGAAAGTGCTTACAGAAGAAAGGCACTCGTTTATTCTTGATCAACTTGATACGAAAAACACGATCACAGTCCAAGAGTTAGTTGAACAGTTAAATCATTCAGAATCAACGATCAGACGCGATTTAAACACCTTGGAGGATCAGAATAAATTAGTTCGTATTCATGGCGGAGCCAAAAAGAAACGCAAACCAGTGGATGAACCGACCATGGATGAGAAAACAGTCAAATACATGCAGGAAAAAGAAAGAATCAGTCAATTAGCAGCTTCACTGATTGATGATTATGAAGTCGTTTTTTTAGATGCCGGGACAACGACGTATACGATGATTCCCTATCTGGCAGGTAAAGATATCACGGTTGTTACCAACGGTGTTCCTCATGCTTCATTGCTGATCGATTATAATATAGACTCCATTCTAGTGGGAGGTAGGATCAAGCAGCGGACAAAAGCAATTATTGGTTCCATCGCAGAACGACAATTAGAAGAGTTTAACTTTACCAAAGCCTTCATGGGAATAAACGGAATAGATTTGGAGCAAGGCTATACGACTCCTGATGTAGAAGAGGCAGCAATAAAAAGAAAAGCAATAAAGCAGTCCAATCAATCCTATGTGTTAGCCGATGTATCCAAGCTAGGAGACGTCAGTTTCGTAAAAGTTGCCGATATTGATGACTGCACGATTATAACCACCAAGCTACCTGAAGATAAAAAGGAATTAAATGAGTATACACGAGTAAGGGAGGCATGAAAGATGATATATACAGTAACATTAAACCCATCGATCGATTATGTGATTTACCCCAACGACCCTATTAAATTGGGCCAGTTGAACAGAATCGAAAAAGATCAGAAATCACCTGGAGGCAAAGGAATCAACGTTTCCAGAATTTTGACACAATTGAATACTGACAATGTAGCGTTAGGTTTTGTAGGCGGGTTTATCGGTCAACTTCTTTTAGAAAAATTGAAAGAAGAAGGCGTCAGAACAGAATTTACGCATATTGAAACAGACACACGCATCAATATTAAATTAAAAGGGGAGGAAGAAACAGAAATAAATGATGATGGTCCCTTCGTCAATGAAGAAGAGAGTCAGCGTTTTTACAAGCAATTGGCTGAACTGAACGAAAACGATCTGGTCATCATAGCCGGTAGCAAGCCCAAAGGTTTGTCAGACGATTATTATCAACGCCTGATCGATTACGTTAAAAGTAAAAAAGCGGAGTTTATTATTGATACAACTGGAGAAGAGCTGCAGATGGCTTTATCCAAAAATCCTTTGTTAGTAAAACCCAACATCCATGAGCTTGAAGAATTGTATGACGTAACACTTGATAACTTAACTGATGTCGTTTCATATGGCAAAAAAATGCTTGCAGAAGGCGCAAAGTACGTGATCGTGTCTATGGGTGGGGACGGTGCACTTTTATTAACGAATGATGAGGTCTATTATAGTGAGACACCAGAAGGTCAACTAGTTAACTCAGTCGGTTCCGGTGATTCTATGGTCGGCGGCTTTGTTGGCGAATATCAGAAAACAAAAAATCCGTTAGACGCCTTCAAAATGAGTCTTGCGTGCGGGAGTGCAACGGCCTTTAAAGAAGATCTAGCGAAAAAAGAAGACATAGACAAACTTTTACCTAAAATCAAAATACAGAAATGGGAGGAAAAGTAAATGAAAATTAATGACGTCTTGAAAAAAGAACTGATGATTATGGATCTAAAAGCGAGAACCAAAGAATCGGCCATCGATGAAATGATTAAACGACTCGTGGATGAAGGTGCTGTAAACGACTTTGATACCTTTAAAGAAGGCATCATGGAACGTGAAGCACAAACCTCTACAGGACTTGGTGACGGTATTGCTATGCCACATTCAAAAAATAAATCAGTTGCCAAACCAGCCGTTCTTTTTGCTAAATCATCTAGTGGTGTGAATTATAATGCTTTAGACGGACAACCCGTTGAGATATTCTTTATGATAGCTGCTCCAGAAGGTGGAGATAATGTCCATCTTGAAGTGTTAGCCTCACTTGCAAGAAAGCTTGTTGACGATGAAGTGGTTCAAGCATTGAAAACAACGCAGACACCTGAAGATGTTCAGACCATTTTTGAAGAAAGTGCAAAAGAACAAGAGGTCACTCAAGTGCAGTCTGATAAAAAAGACAAGAAATTCGTTGTCGCTGTAACCGCGTGTCCAACAGGTATTGCACATACCTATATGGCAGAAGACGCTTTAAAGAAAAAAGCAGCCGAAATGGGCGTGGAAATACGCGTAGAGACAAATGGCACAGATGGCGCTAAGAATATATTGACTAAAGATGAAATTCGTCGAGCAGACGGAGTCATTGTTGCAGCGGATAAAAAAGTGGATATTGCCCGCTTTAATGGTAAACCTGTGCTTCAGCGTCCGGTTTCTGATGGAATCAAAAAAGCAGAAGAACTAATCACTAAAGCAAGTACGGGTGATGCACCTATATTAGACACTGGTGATAAGTACGAAGCACAAGGTTCTGCAACTGATGGAGAAGGCACGACAGTTTTGCAATCTGTTTATAAAGACTTGATGAATGGCATATCTCACATGCTTCCATTCGTTGTCGGTGGCGGGATATTACTTGCCTTATCTTTCTTGTTTGAAGCTCAACTAGGCTCAGATAGTGTCTTGTTTACTTCTTTGAATACTATCGGTGGATCGGCTTTCCAATTCCTGATTCCGGTATTAGCGGGTTATATTGCTTATAGTATCGCAGATCGTCCGGGCTTACTTCCTGGTATGGCAGGTGGTTTACTAGCTGTAAATAGCGACGCAGGATTCTTAGGCGGACTGATAGCCGGTTTTGTTGCTGGTTATGTAATGAACTGGATTAAAAAACTGCTTAGAAATGTACCAAGAAGTTTTGAAGGAATAAAAGCAATTTTACTTTATCCCGTTCTTGGTCTACTTGCTGTTGGATTATTGATGTTCTTCCTAATTGGTCCGTTCTTTGCCGTAATTAATAATGCAATGCTGGACTTCTTAAATAACTTAGGTACCGGTAATGCCGTTCTCTTAGGTGCCGTATTAGGTGGCATGATGGCCGTCGATATGGGTGGTCCTGTAAACAAAGCAGCCTACGCATTTTCAATAGGAGTCTTTGGTGATACGGGTGACGGTAGTTTAATGGCAGCTGTTATGGTCGGCGGAATGATTCCTCCACTAGCTATTGCCTTCTCAACTTTATTATTCAAATCTAAATACACTGACTTGGAAAAACAATCAGGATTATCCAACTTTGTATTAGGTGCTTCCTTCATTACAGAAGGCGCCATTCCATTTGCAGCAGCTGATCCACTACGCGTCATTGGTTCATCAATATTAGGTGCAGCCATCGGTGGAGGATTAACTCAACTTTGGAATGTCTCAATACCAGCTCCACACGGCGGATTGTTCGTTGTCGGAATTGGTGAAAATCCATTACTCTTTATTGTCGCTTTACTCATAGGTACTATGATTTCAGCCATTATACTAGGTATTTGGAAACCTAAAGTAGACGATACTAAGCAAAATATAGCTGCAAGTGTTTTGAACTAAAATTAATTTGAATAAAAAAGGACTTCTTTAATTAGAAGTCCTTTTTTTGTTTATAAGGAAAAAAGTATATTAAGATCTGATAGGATAATTGTTGCAGAAAAATTAAGAGGCGAGGGTAGAGGAGAACAGATAGTAATTTTTGCAGTTGAGTATAGAAAGTAATCAAGGCTTGCTTATCGTCCCAGAAATGACAGACTCAGAAAATAATCTTCGGTGAGTTCGACATTTCGAGTATAGAATGACAGACTCAGAAAATAATCTTCGGTGAGTTCGACATTTCGAGCATAGAATGACAGACTCAGAAAATAATCTTCGGTGAGTTCGACATTTCGAGTATAGAATGGCAGACTCAGAAAATAAACTTCGGTGAGTTCGACATTTCGAGCATAGAATGACAGACTCAGAAAATAAACTTCGGTGAGTTCGACATTTCGAGTATAGAATGACAGACTCAGAAAATAATCTTCAGTGAGTTCGACATTTCGAGTATAGAATGACAGACTCAGAAAATAATCTTCAGTGAGTTCGACATTTAGACATTTAAATGTCGAACTCACTTGTTTTATTACTCTAAGTTTGTGGAGCTTTTATCATTAATTAATATTAAGATGGAAGATCTACCATGACTAAAAATTTATCTCAACTCAATTATTTACAAAAAAGAATTAAAGACATGATCAGTGGTATTCGAGTGAAAAACAATAGAGAAACCTTAATTAGGTATTTTAAATAATTAATTGATAAGAGCATAAAAGTCAGTCTATATAAATAGGAATAATTACGATTTAAACCCAATTAAATTGATTGAACATCAGAGTGCCAGTGACCAGCATATTATTGAATCAAAAGAGTTGAATGATACATTCAACTTCAGATATGATTTATAGCAAAGACAAAAGAACAGATGAAATCGAGTTGAATATTTTTATGAAAATTCTAAATAATAATTCCAAATGATATTATAGAATTTTTTTAAAATCTAGTATCAATAAAATTTCGAGATTATTTAGATATGATCAGGACGATTCTAAGGAGATTCAATGGATAAGCATACGACGACCGAACTGAAATCGTGTTGTAATGCTCGTATAAAAATGATGTAGATGAACTAGGATAGCTGGCGGATGAGATAACAGAGAATTATTTATCAAAGCTGCAAAAAAATTACAATAAATGAGTAAGAGATCAGATGGAATAAAAAAAATCATGATAGGGTAATTAATAAAATGAAACAGTAAAAAACTAAGCATAAATCACTTTGAATTGAATTCAATTCAAGGCTTAAACAAGGGCGAGTCGAATTCAATCTGAATTGACAATAAGGGACCTTATGCTTATATAATCTACTTGGTATAATATATATTATGTAAACCAATTTACAGAAATGAAAATGCTAGCCAAGATACCTTGAATTCTAATTAAATCCCCTGTTTTTCGGTTTATTTTCTAATTTATTTAAAATTTATGATTTCGACTACCATTTCAATGTATTGCATGCTTAATTATAATTCCAGACACTTCATGATAGGCCGATTTAATCGTTTGGAATTTGGAGTTTGAAACAACGTACTCTCTGCCGGATTTCGACATCAATTGCTGAATAGTTATCTTGGATAGTTTTGTTTCTTTTATTGACTGTTACTCTTTTATTGAGTGAAAATCATTTCTTATTAATATTTATCTATTATTATTAAAACAGTTTAATTTTAGAATGCTGATAAATAATCAATGATTGTAAAATTCTCTCAAGTTATTTCAGGATTTTGCTGATCGATTCAATGAACAATTCAAAATGTCCAACATTAAAAACAGGTAGAAATTCTTTCTTATTGCACAATTCTGACGTTATGAAGATATCGATATCGCGATTGTAATATTCTTGTTCTAACTGACTGATTAATTGAATATCCTCTGAGTTATATGTATAAGCGACAGAGCCATTCTTACCATGTTTTTTAGCTATAACATATGCCATTTCACGTATTCCTCTCTGTATTTTTTTGAAATATATATTATTTCATTAATTAGTTTGTTTAAATCCATGTTAACTATGTACTAATATTGCTAACGTTATATATTTTACGCTAATTTAATCTTCAAATCCATACATTCGTGAACGTATATTTGAATAAAAAAAGGAGTGTTTGTCACATTATATACTCCCCTACTTCTCTTCCCTTCTAATAGAACAAATCGTTTGTTGGGCTTTTAGATCAGCCGGTGTAGAAGGTGGATACAAGGGTGACCCTATATAGGTAGGGTCACCCTTGTATTATTGGTTTTTTTTTACTGTATTACTTTTGTTTACATCAGTCATAAAGTGTATACGAAGATCTTTAACTGTATCGATTAAATTTATATTCCAAACTATATTATCTTATAACGTATCATATGGTTCAGGTTGAGTTCCATCTATATCCTTGAAACCATATTCTTTTCCCAGTTCAGCAGCGATCAATATTTGTCCTGTTTTTGACATAATCTTTTCATCAGAAGCTAAGTTGGCTATTGCTCTTCCAACAAATTGAGAGGATTCTTTTTTGGAATCAGGCTTTTTGATGGTTTTATTATCGTTAATGTAACCAGGATATAATGAAACGCAAGCAATAGTATGTGGTTTGAGTTCAACTGCCATATCCATAGACATCTTATCGACAGCTGCTTTTGCGACACCATAAATGACATTCCCGTAATATTTACGGCTTGCATAAAATGAAATATTGACAATTAAGCCTTGTTTTTGTTTGAGCATCAATTCTGATGCAAAAACACTTGTAACATAATTTGAACGAACACCGACATTATTCATTTCATCCCATAATTCCAGAGGTTGTTTCCAAAAATCGTCTTTCCATTTAAAACCTTTGTACTTTTTTCTGTTGCGTAAACGATTATACCCGCCCCAAGCATTGTTTACTAAGATATCTAGTTTCCCTTCTTTTTCTTTGATATGTTCAAATACTTTTTTTACTTCATCATCATTTTCATGATTGCATACTATAGCAATGCCTTTCCCGCCTGCGGAAGTTATACCTTCAACATCTTTATCCGTTATACTTCTTCCAGTAACATATACCGTTGCACCGGCTTCGCCTAAACCTAATGCGATTCCTTTTCCAACATTGCGAGTTCCACCGGTCACAAGTGCTATTTTTCCTTGAAGTGGTTTCATGTTTTACGCCCCCTGTTAACGGATGGTACGTTAGATTTGTATTATGAATTTATCCCCTCACTCCCCTCCTCTTCCCTCATCGCAAGATCAATTGAGACGAAGAGAGGAAATGTTGGGATGTTTTTGTGTAATTAATCTATATCTCGGGTTATAATTAATGGGAATTAGAGATATGGAGGTCGATTATAATGTTGAAAGAACCTATCTTACATACCATTCCGATTGAAGATCTTATGAAGTCGTCTATTGCAGACTATCAGAAAGAAAAAACGTTTCCTTCTGACAAGTTAAATAAAACGTCGTTATGGAAAAAACTGTTGCATGAAAGACAGTTAAAGAAACTCTTCAATAACCTGCTCGATGAATTGGAACCTTACCTGCCTGAAATTAAAGATCAGATTGAGTCTCGGACTGAAACGTCTTCCCCTGATCTGCAAGAAGTGAAGTCCCTTCTTGTTGAATTTCTGCAGGAGATAGATAAAAGAGAACTTTTATTTGACCAGCCATTCCTGAACTATTTTATCAGCCAAGGATACATGGATGTCGCTGAGGCGTTTCTCTTACGGGCAAGAAAAGAGGATTCCCGGTTGATCGATCAAGAAATTTTCCAAGCCTTGCGTAACGTATGGATCATGAACAGTCTTCAATTGTATTGGGATATTTCTTTGGAGCTGACGACACCTATGTATGCTTACAGCATGTTGTATCCATATACGGATAATCTCCTCGATGACCCTGACATCTCTGATCGTACGAAATATGAATTCAATCAGAGACTGGCAGCAGTATTGTCTGGCGAAACAGTCGTATCCACTCAGATTATTGAAAAAAGAATTTTTTCATTGGTTGAACAGATCAAATCTCATTATCCTGAAGACACCCATCCGGAAGTGACAGAAAGCATTCAACTGATTCATAGAGCTCAGGTCGAGAGTTTGCTGCAAGGAAAATCAGAACCACTTACTGAGGAAGAGATTTTAACCGTCAGTTTCTTTAAGGGAGGTACTTCTGTATTGGCGGATGCCTACCTAATTAAAGGCAGTCTGACTAAAAACGAGATGGATTTTGCTTTCCAGTACGGGGCACTTCTGCAGCTGTTAGATGACCTGCAGGATAAAAAAGAGGATGAAAAAAATCTTGATCAGACGCTCTTCAGCATAAAACACACGGAAGAATCCATTGACAAGGAAATCAGACGGCTCATTGCTTATATCTATTCTGTGAACGTTGAAAACAAGTCGGATAATCATAACACAGCTCTCTTGAAAGAGGTCATCAGCCAGTGTACCCTCTTGATGGTTATGCAGACAGTCGGAGATAGTCCCGAAATGGTCACTCGTTCTTTATACAAAGAGCTGGAATCCTATTCGAAAGTGAGACTGAGTTTTTATAACGAGCTACAAAAAAAGATGAAAGAATTTTTGGGACAGTGAGAATGGAGTATTAAAAAAAGTGGAAGTCAACTATGCCGACCCTTCGTAGTTAGGCTTTGAAAACTACGAAGGGTCGGTACATTGTCCTCCCTCTCCTACCTTTCCCAAATAATAGGGGAAGGAATAATTAAACTAGATCCTCGAAAGGATAGAAAATAACGTAGATGATGCTTGAGATCACTTTTTTGTACCTAGCAACGGGTGCTTTCTTCGACGTATTGTGCACAAGATGATCACCATCTTTATTATAAGGAATGCTCTTTCGTGCAATGTCCTTAATGCTATCTTCAAGAGCTACAGTGAGTTTTGGACTATCAATGATAACTAGATTTTCTTGACTTAGAAATGAACTGCGTGGATCAAAGTTGAATGAGCCGATCAGACTTAAGCGACTATCGATCGAATAGGCTTTAGCATGAATATACCCTTCTCCTTGAAAGTGATAGATTTGAGCAGACTCACGACTTAACTGCTTCAAGTATTTTCGGTGACCAGCCACGCCAAAGAAATTATTAGAGGCAGCCAGTGAATTTGTTGCAATAAACACTTTTGCTTTTGTATCCGCTAACGCGACATACTGCTGCATGTCTTTGCTCGGTACAACATAAGGACTTTGAAAGATAATACTGTCGTTGGCTTCTTTAAATAATCTACCAAGTGTCGCTAAAATGTGTGGGTCTTTTTTCCATCGCTGAATGGGGTTAGTCACTAAACTGACTTTTCTAGTAGGAAACATATGCTTGTGCCAGTCAATGGGTGTACTCGCGCCGTAATCATTCTTCTCTTCAGCTTCTTTAAGAATCGAAAGTAAAGATCGACGTGTCTCCTTAGCCAGTTTCTCATATCTTTTTAGAACATAGCTCGGTCTGACATGTGTATACGGGTGATACCACAAGGAGTCGTAGTAGTCTGTGTATTGTTTCAAAACACTTTCGTTAAATCGTTCAGGCTCATTATTTATAATGACAACGTCTCGGTCATAATCCGCATCATCGTGATTTTCTACAAAAAAGGAATCCTCCAAATTGACCCCACCCGTTAAAACGGAGTGATCATCTGCGATAAGGAATTTATCGTGCATACGATTTTGCCATGTCCAGGGACGTAGCCAATCAAATTCTTCATAAAAAGCGAGCTGTATATTTGGATGAGCTATAAGTGCCCAATACTTTCCATTACTTATGCCTACTAAGTTGTGCCCCTTTCCATCAAAAAGGATATTAACGTTTACGCCTCTATCCGCCGCTTCCAATAATTTGCCGTAGAATAAATCGCTGACGGTCCCGTCTTCAATCGAAAAATTAGCGAATTTAATTGAGTTTTTTGCTGATTCGATCAAGTTTAAATGCAAAGTGAGTAGCATATCCTGACTGTCAAAGAAAGCTGCGGTATCCGGTCCGTCATTTTCATCTTTACCATAAAAGGAAGAGAGAGATTTTGTATCTAATTCCTCTTTATTTTTGGGTTTATTGAAATGAAGTAAAACAATGGCTGAGACAAATGCATAGCCAGTGTATATACCTAATCCATAGAGTCCGCTTTTCACTAGTTTTACAAACATACTCTTCTTCCCCCTCCGGTCTTGAAAATCCGTTTAGTCGTACTTAATTATAACATTTATTATTTGAGGGTAATAAAATAGTGTTTTTTTAAATACTGGTTATAATAAAGCACACTTTGACTCACCTTGATGATCCCGATAAGGAGTTGAAGTCCTAATTTAAGATAACACTCAAAACGTAGAGAACGCTACATGAAAAGTTCAAAGAATTTCTAAGCTAATTACGACTAATTGGGAGGTGCCTATCAATGTGTTTAATCACCATCAGTTATAAACAGTACCCCGCCTACCCTCTCATCATCATACAGAATCGCGATGAATCCTACACTCGTGAAAGTCAGCCCATTCATATCTGGAAAGACATCCCAGATATATTAGCTGGTCGCGATAAGCTTCACGGGGGTACCTGGGCCGGAATAACAAAATCCGGACGAGTCGCTTCTTTGACCAATCGTCTTTTTGAAGCGTTATCAGCTGGAGAGCCTTCATTATCCCGCGGTAAATTGGTTAAAGATTTTTTAGAAGGTCATCATTCTCCAGATATCTTTCTTCAGTATTTGAGAGTAAACCGGTTCAATTATGAAAGTTACCAGTTGGTATTTGGAACAATCGATGATCTGCATGTCTACTCAAATGCTACTGATCAACATCGTGTTCTTCAACCGGGATTACATTCTTTAAGTAGTACTAATGATGATTTAAGCTCTCATAAGGTAAATAGGTCTTTACATTTAGTTGGAGAATATTTAAAAGGTCACCCAGAACCAAATCTGGATGACCTTTTGACGCTCTATAATGATAAAAGACAAGCCAATAGCCTAAAACGTATTCCTGAGAATTTATCAATGGATTTAGCGCTTGAACACTCATCTATTTTTATCGAAGGCGATGTATTCGGCACAGTCAATACAACCGCTCTGTCCATTCACAAAGATAAAACAGTCAAAATGAAAGAATATAGGTATGATCGAAAGGCACTTATTGAAACGACTGAAAAACAGTTCAAACTGAAGTAAAAAATCTTAACGGTCTGGTCGTTCATCAAATGGAACGGTCAGGCCTTATTTTGCAGCATATCCTGAGCCATCGTACGGTATTCTTCCATACCTGATGATTCTGCGAATTCAGCAATAGTGATGGCCTGCGTGGCTAAGCGTTCGATAATGTGTTCTTTCATCTTAGGCCAGACGTAACCTCCGGCTGACTGGTAACTTTGTAGAAGTTTGTTCAGAGCGTCTTCTCCAAAAAGCAGATAAATAGCAGTGAAATCGACAGATGTATCTGTACTTGCTGCCTCGGTCCAGTCAATGATGCCTGTTACACGATAGTCTAAATCAACTAGCGTATGTCCTGGGAACAAGTCTCCATGCGTTAGACCCGACTGTTTTGGCCATAAGGAATCATTATTTACCCAGCTCTGCCAGCGTTCCCACAGCAGGGGATGAATGTCATACGACTCTTTGATCTTATGCATACGAGTTTTCATGGTTTGGCGGACGTCCTCGGCTTCTTGTACAGGAATACTAGCCTCTATCGCTTTATTCAGCGGGAGTGCATGCAGAGCAGCCAGTACTTTTCCCAGACTTATCAGATAAGCTTCAGGAACCAATTCTGAGTCAAAGACCCACGCTTGTTCCTGTGTTTCTAGATTTGTCTTGACAGCCGGGACACCTTGAAGTTTCTTGTAGACAATAATATCTTCCGTCGCTACTTTCCACATTGGGACTTCAAAAGTTGATTGATGTTGACTGATGAAATCCAGAATTTCTTTTTCCTTCTTGATCTTATCAAAAACATCTTTTCGTCTAGGAACTCTGCATACCCAATCTTGTCCCTCAGTATCCTTTGCGAAAACAACCTGGAAATCCAGCCCCATGGATTCGATTTTCATCGAGCTTTTCAGTAAATCCATACCATGTTTCTTCGCTACTTGTTTTGTATATTCTTTCAAGTCGTTCATGTTGGATGACCTCCTGCACCTCATTGCCTTTATCTTTTTTCAAATAATGCAAGAGATTCGCAGCTTTTTATTTTTTACGCTCATTGAAATTCTTACCCATTTTAGTATTGCCGTCATATTTTTGTGCTATATATAGAATGACTATAGTCCAGATGACGAATATAACCGCGATCGGATTCGGAGGGATAGTTAGTCCCAGTAACTCGAGAACAGTCAGCAGAAGGAAAAAACCACCACTGATGTATCCGTAAAACCCGAGGAATTTCCCAAGACCTTCTGTATCGATATTTTCTTTTTCCTCTGTAGTCCTCGCATTGTATCCGGCTATCAACATGTTCCATTTATGAATATGAACAGTATAACCAATGATCAATAGAACCACGGCCAAGACTAGGTATGTTAACATGTTTATGACCTTCTTTCTTATTTAAATAAACTTGATTTTGATGGTAGAAAATCAGATAGGATCCTTAAGAATTATTTTATTATAATTACTCGACGCTTCTATTATACTAGATTTATCAATAGAATTACATGCAAGGATAATCCCGAAATAAGGTGCTAAATTTAAAAAAAATATTATAAGTTCAAGTAGTTTAGAAGAATGAACACAAAATAAAATTTTCCGAGAGTATCGTGCTTATATCTTTGTTTTGAAATCTTTTTTAAGCAGTGAATACATATAAACATCACTGAATTCCCCAAAATTGTATTCATAATGCCTCAGCAAGCCTTCTTTTTTGAAACCCTGCTTTTCCAATAGTTTTTGGGACAAGAAATTTTCAGGGTCAACTATAGCTTCTATTCTCTCTAAATTTAAATTCATATAACCATGCTGAATAACAGCTTCAACGGCTTCACTAGAGATTCCTTGCTTCCAATATTCTTTGTGTAGTTCAAACCCTATTTCTGCACGATGATGTCCACGACTCATATTTAGGAAACCACAGCTGCCTATAACAACGTTACTTTCCCTTTTGGTAATTACCCACCTGATACCTGTTCCTTCTACAATAATCGATTTGTACCAATTAATTTCTTCGTTTAGAACGTCGCTCGATGATTTGTATGGTTCTAGTCCCATATTTGTCACAACATCTTTATCTGAAAGGTATGCATACATAGCCGTAGCATCTTCTGGTGTAACTTCTCTCAATATCAATCTATCTGTTTCTATGATTGGAAAGTTAGGCATGAAAATCCTCCATCTTTAATAACTGATTGGTGATACTTTCCTGTTAAACGTTATCCTCTTCGGAAAAATGCATTTGTGGACGCCATTTCCCGTCCGATGCATTTTTCAAGAAATCGTAAGTGGTAAAGGCACTGTCATTCTCTCCAAAATAATCTGGGCCTTTCGTTTTGCTGATAGCACCTAATTCGTACAATATCCATGTCAAATATTTTTTGGTCCATTTTTCATCTTTGACTTGATAGAGACGTGCCAATGCGAGTGCGTCTTTGTCTTCAAATATGTCGTCCAATGATTTCCCTTTTTCTTGATCAGTTTTAATAAAGGCACTCAATACATCGAAAAATAGGTCTTGTTGTTCAATGGTCGTTGGTCCGCTGGTTGTCGTTATTTTGAATACAGCAAGCAATTCAATAATCGCTTTGTGATCTGGCAGATCGTAGCGCTTCAGCCAGCGGTCACTGTTTTCTCTTACTTCTTCCATCGAATAGACAAAGGTTTTAAATTTGTTTAAATTTGTTTCATAAACAACACCGAGTTCATTAAGATCCGGATCAAAAAAAAGATATTCTCTTGCCCATGGTCGTTCATTCAAAAAATTATTCAGGTCAGACATTTATTCATATTCCTTTCAATTTTTATTTGATAGTAGTGACGGATTTAGATAATTTTTCAACTCCAAAAGTCGTTTCTCAGCATCTTTAACACCTAAATCGTACATTACTTGTAATTTAGCAGGGTCGCGCTCCAATCGCTTGATTGGGATTGTTTCAGAAGGTCTAATAACGAATGCGTTGCCTGACTGTTCGTCCTCAATAACTTTCTCAATGGTGTCATTATAATTGTTATACCTATTCTTTAATGTATGTTTAAAGGCCGGGTAGTTTTTATACCAGCGGTCGATCATAAAATTGTTTGGTTTAGTCTTTCTATAATCAAGAGGTCGCGTTAAAATAATGATGTTTTTATCATATCCTAAGGTTCTCGCTTTTTTAATAGGGATACTGTCACTCGCACCACCATCTAAATAGTTTGACCCTTTATGAACGATGGGTCGAGAAACAAAAGGCATTGAACCTGAGGCTCTGAGTGCTTCCATCTGATTAAATGGTTCTGTAATCAAAACATATTCCGGTTTTCCTGTTTCCATATTGGTGACCGTTACATAAAAATCAATACCTGACTGTTTAAATGCTTTTTCATCAAAGATATCCAGAGAAAACGGGATCGTGTAGAAAGCAAAGTCTTTATTGACGATGTCGCCTGTTTTCAGGAAGCTTCTTAAACTGATATAACGTTTGTCTCTTATGTACGTTTTGTTATACCTGAGAGCACGTCCCTTTTGTTTGGAAGCAAAATTGATACCGAATAAAGCACCAGCTGATACAGTGACCATGCCATCTATTTGAATCTCTTCATCTATTAACGTATCCAGAACTCCGGCAGTATAAAGACCTCTCATACCGCCGCCTTCTAATACCATTCCTACAGACATATGCTCCCCTTTCTCGATTTTTAATTATTTTTTTTAAAATATCGTTGTGATCAATAACGTTACTTCCTAACTATACCATTTTTATACAGTACAGATAAAGAACCTATGTCAAAAAAACAACATAGGCTCAAAATTAATTATTCTAGATTGCTTATAGCGTAATCAGCTTCTTCTTTCGTAAATTGTTCACCATATTCCGACATTAATTGGTCCCTAATTCCCTCAGGAGACATATCCATACTTTCTTGGTAAGTTTTCGCTTTTTTCAAGGCATTTTCTTTATAGTCTGTTACTAGATTTTCTATAGCGTAATTCGCTTCTTCTTCTGTAAACTGCTCGCCATATTCAGATGTTAATTGATCAAATATCCCTTTTTTGGACATGTGCATGGTGTCACTGTATGTCTCGGCCTTTGCTAGAGCATTTTCATTAAAATCAGCATCTATATTATCGATTGCATATTGAGCTGCTTCTTCTGAGAACTGATCTCCGTATTCTGAAGTTAATTGATTATATAATCCTTGTTTTGACATATTTAGCAAACTTGAATAGGATTCTGCTTTATTTAAAGCTGATTGAAATTCAGTAGGAACATCTTCTTCAGTTTCTTCTGCTACATCTTCTGTTTCTTCACTTTCATCTTCTTCAGGTTCCTCTTCCACAACTTCTTCACTTTCTTCTTCAACTTCATCGCTTGCCTCGACCTCTTGGACCAGTTCAGCATCATCTGTTTCTACTTCTGTTTCGTCGTCATCACCCATCGAGTTTATGGCATTAAAAACAAAGATTACTACAAGGGCAATAAACCACCATTTCTTGTAAAATGGTTTCACACTTTTTGCTTTCACTTCATTCCCATCCGCATCATAAAATTTTTTCTTTGACAAAACAATTCCTCCTAGGCCTTATTTTTTATTTGTATATATATTAACATTGTTAAATGCATAAAACCATAAATTTGTAATCGATTTCACGGAATAACGCCTATTATCTTTAGTTTTATAAAAAAAAGCCTACACATGAGGCACTTAAGAAACTAAGTGATCATGTATAGGAATTTGAAAGTGCTTGTCATCTTTGTTTAACTTATGCATTTCTTGGTACCGCAGTCTGTGTCGGTGTGACAAGTCTTCTTTCAGGTTGAAGTATTTTGCCTGTGATTTGATGTGCCCGCTGATTTTCTCCATTTTTTCGTAATAGGTATACTTGTCTTTGAACCACAACAAGTTGTTATGAAACCAGAGCGCCCTTGTTAACTATAAAAATGGGTATCTATTCAGTTAACGAAAAGTAAATCCCATCGTTGCCAGATAGGTCGATCAGTTCAAGCAAGCTGGGGTCACCCACGGGCATGTATTTTGCGATGCGTCCCCGTATTTGTTCACCCGGGGACAACTCTACAAGCAAGTATAAGTTACCGTCCAGTGACGCAGACTCATCCTGAGGGACTTCGCTTCCGCTTGAATCAATCACGGAAAACAAATGCAAAACAGTATAGGGAGCATCTTTATCCCATTCTAAGAGTGTACCTTCAATCGTGATGATAGCCCATTCCATGCCTTCAGGTGCGGGCTCATTGACCTCGTTCTCTGCTTGTAAAACCGTTAAGGCTTCGTCGCCGCGGACCACATCGGTTATCTTCATTTCATAACGGGCCTCGTATTCGGTGCCGTCGTCACTAGAATGGGTTTCCGTAAAGGCGACAGACTCACCAAGAGGTACGGGATTGGAACGGGTCGCGAATGCTCCTTCCTCTTCAGCTTCTTGTTCTTCTTGATCTCGGGCTTCTTGCTCTTCTTGTTCTCGAGCTTCTTGTTCTCGAGCTTCTTGCTCTTCTTGTTCTCGAGCTTCTTGTTCTTCTTGTTCTCGAGCTTCTTGCTCTTCTTGTTCTCGAGCTTCTTGTTCTTCTTGCTCTCGAGCTTCTTGCTCTTCTTGTTCTCGAGCTTCTTGCTCTTCTTGATCTCGAGCTTCTTGTTCTTCTTGCTCTTCTTGCTCTTCTTGCTCTTGCTCTAGTCTATCTGTTTCTGAAGTATCTTCAGTTAAATATTCCTCTGTATCTGGTGACACAATACTAAATAAGATTAAAGAAGATATCATAAATAATCCGGCAATCCCTGCTTTTTTCAATGCTGGCTTTCGCTTGAATAATAGTCCCTTTACTAAATAAACTATTACCATAATAGTACTTATAATAAATAACCATGCGAATAAGATATCCATGTTGCATCTCCTTTTTTATAGGATTCAAAAAGCAGTTAACGGCGATCCTTTTTGTTAATAACTAATACCAAGTTCAATCCTCCGCATCAAGAAGTGTAGAATTGACCCATAACATTCTCTCCTCTTTTCTTTTTCTATTTATAAATATATTAACATCAAAATGTAATAAAACCAAAGCTTTGTAATCGGTTTCACAATATATCGTCTATTCTCTATTGTCTGATTTTAAAAATGAAAAAAAGCCCTAGACATAAGGCACTTAAGAAACTAAGTGACCATGTCTAGGGCTGCTAGTGCTAGTCTAAAATTATGACTTTAAATTCGTTTTCTTCAGTGGCTTCGCCTTCGATGACTTGGCCTTCTTCGACAAATGGTAAAGCGTCATTTAATGTGATATCTGCTTTATAGATGCTGCCGTCGATCATGAAGTAGTAAATGGTATTGCCGGAAACAACGGCTTGGGAGATGTTTTCAACCTCACCACTGATTTGTTTCAAGATTTCTTCGTCCACTTCTTCGATTTCAGCCACATCTTCAGCCTCAGTCATATCAGCATCTGACGTACTTTGACCGTTTAATTGCGCGATCAACCCATCGACAGTTTCACTGGTGATGACTTTTTGGTAATCTTGAGCATCAACCAATGCATAGGAGCGAACGAGTCCGGAATCATCTTTTAGGGATGAAATGTAATACGGATTTTCATTCAAACTGATCAAGAGTGGGAACGTTGATTCAAAACGCATTTGCTGCAGTGAGCCCTCTGCTGAATCCATTGCTGAAAATTCATCTGCGGAAGTGACAGGATAAAACTCGGCTGCTTTCGTACGCATGTTCACGAGGTAGAATCCGATATTTGATGAATCTCTATTTATAGATGTGACACCTGTATAAAGATAAATATCATCGTTCATCGGAATATAGTTATAACCGTCTGTTGTTTGAGTGACACCGCGTTTTCCAAACATGGCATTGAAGAATCCGCCGGTGTATTGTCCTTTATAATTCAATTGTTGCAAAATCAATTCGGATGAATACACACGGTCGACCCATGACGGGATATTTTCTAAATCATATTCTTCTGATTCACCTGTGACTGCGTCTAGGACGATCAGACCGGTGGGTTCAAGCTGTTTGAACCAGAAAACATTTTCATAAGTCGTCGCTATATAGTAAGGGTGTCCTTCGTCATCAACTTCAAAATCCGGATCTGCAAAAATTCTGGTCGGATAAGCGAAGCGCAAGTGGCGTTTGACATTGCGGTTCAATAATTCTGAATCAGAGTATTTGATATTTTCTTCAAGGTCTTCCACTTCTACTGCACCTGTGACCATGTCGACTTTCAAGTAGTTTGGAATGCCTTCGTTGCGGTTATTTAACCAACGCATGAAACTGGCGTATTGAAGTGGTGTGACACGGTAAGGTTCGTTATCGATATTGATTTACGTATAGGTCTCTGCTGGAACGAATTGAGAAACGAGTTCACTGATTGAACCGATTCGTCTGTCCCCTAGACGTTGAGCCGTATCTCTATCCATCATCGGGATCGATGATTCGTCCATGGCCGGGTAATCTTCTTGAAAGTTTTTTTCTTCGACTTCAATCAAGTCAGCATAATCAGTGGCACGAAACAGGACGCCATTAACTAAGTTGCCCACTGCAATCCCTATAACAATTAGTATGGGGATGATGAAAGCGCCATATTTCAGTTTTTTATTATAGAAAGATTGGCCGTCTATCGTTATTTCGATAGCAATGACCGCGACCGTCAGCATTATAATTAGGAATCTGAACTCCTGAGAGTGAATATTGAGCGCTGGTGTGTATATGTAAAATACAGCTAACGAGATCAATAGTAATACGATATATAAAAATAGTCTTTTCTTTGAATTTTTCATGGTACCTTCCTTTTCTGTATCATTTAGCTTGTTAAGTCTAATGATTGATTTAGTGATAGCTTATTCGTGTGATGAAAAAAAATTGAGCGTGAGGACCAATTGTATGATGTAAATATAAAGTGGAATAATAGCTGCATAGATAAGAATAGTGATCAGTGTTAATGGTTTCAGTGGCTGCCATTCAACCACTAAACGTCCAAGTAGACCTAGTACATGCACTAAACTGACGTATTTCAGTACTTTAAAGGGTTGTCTTCGGTAGAGACCATACATGATCACTCCGACAAAAAGATAAGCCATAGCATACAAACCGATCATTGACAGATCAATGAAATCTAACGGCACAAGCACCATGCCCATTATTCCGATATACATGAACGTAGCGACTTTAAATTGCTGCGTGTATGTATCGATGGCTTTATATAAGCGATTTAATCCTGTTGTATCTTTGAAGAATAACACGATACCACTCGCAATCAGTGCGAAATAAAAGAGTGTCAAGCTTTCCTCCCCCTTCTCCCCTTAAAGATTTAACTACCTCTCTCCAGTATAAACGTATTTCGACTTAATTCAATATGTGAATTAAGTATATAAGTATATAAGTATATAAGTATAAGAAGCTATCAATATATTTCTTCAGAATAATTCTCTATTTTCATTCAATTCAAATGATCAGTTAAAAAGTCACGAATAATTGCGATGACTTCCTCGGTGTAGAAAATGCTGCCACCGTGGTCAGCATCGTCGACACAATAAAAATCAGCCTCCAGCTGGTGATTCTTGCAGGCTTCATAAAGCAGGACACTTTGTTCGAACGGGACGACAGTATCTTTGTTACCATGCATGATCAATAGTGGAATGGTCGGTTTGTGCTGATCCATATAATAATTTACTGATGCCTGGTTTATATGAGCGCCTTTTTTACCTTTGATAAAATCGGATAACAACAGATTCTCGGGACTCGTCGCTTTTGTGTGATCCGTGGCAGATGGCTGGTGAGTTATTGCTTCGAAATCTGTGACCCCGTATAAGTCCACACAGGCTCTGATATCCGGAAGTGGCTCGGTTGTGTTATCCAGCATAGCTGTCTGCCATGTGGCCCAGCACATAGCAGCCGTATGACCTCCGCTGGAATCCCCAGACAGAAAGAGGTTATTCATATCGAGTTGTAACTCTTTTGCGTGTGTATTCAGATACCGGACAGCCGTTTTGGCATCGTGAATATGACTTGGGAATATTGCATCTGGGATAGGTAAGTATTCCACGATAGCCAGGACAAAACCATGGCGCACAATATCATTGAAGTCTAATAGTATATTATTAAGATCTTGTTTGAACCATCCGGATCCTTGTATATGCACGAGGACAGGATAAGGCGGTTTCAATTCATACCCCTGCGGATAGACCATGCGGATCTTTAAATTTTTATTGTTTTTTCTTTGATATACCAGGTCTTCATCTAAGATTTGTCCTCGGATATTTTGTTTGTTTCCGGTAACGACCTTCATCCCTTTGACTTGAGCGGTTGACTTTGGCATAGTTTCATAACTGTCTATCATATTGAATCGACCCCATTTCGCATATTTTTTATATGTATACTCTAAGAAAAAGAGCCTTAATTTAATAAGGCTCTTTCCTTTGAGTTAACCGATTATCTTGATTGATCAATAAAGATCGTAAATTTTGTCGAACAAGTCTTTTTCATTCTCGATTTGTGCTTTGTTGCCAATGACGACCACTGAGCCGGCATCAATGACTTTGGTGAAGCCGTCGTGTAAGGCAGACAGTTTATCTGTATCGGTTGCCAGAATTTCTTCTTTCAACTGAACGATGTCTTCTTTGGTGATGTTGCGTTTGAGTCGATTGAATGCTGTGAGTCCTTTGCTCTCTGCCGATTTTGGCTGCTCAAGCGGGCTGAGTGACCCGATGATGTATTTCAAGAGTTCAGATTCTGAAAGCGTCAGTTCTTTGACGTACGTCGGCATGTTTTTGTACACGGCCAGCGTTTTACCGATATTTGGGTCACGGTAGGAACCTAATGCTAAACTGCCGGTACGATTGTGCTGGTAAAGCGAACCGTATGCGCCACCTTTTACGCGGATTTCATTCCACAGGTAATCGAAGCGGAAAGCCGTTGACAAGACCAAGGACATGCCAGTATAGTCAAGTGTTCCTGTAGCGTCACTACCAAGTCCGACGTAGTTTACATCCTGCGCGGTGACGTATGCTTCATTTTGCTTTGTCCCAGCTTTGTAAGTGACGGCTTCGCCAAGAGGTTCACTTGGTAAGGAAGCAAAGGCCGAAATCAAGACGTCTTTGACCTCGTCTTTACGGTCAGAACCACCCGTATAGAGAACATGTAAGCGTCGTTTATTCAAGAGTTTCGTTAATAATTGAGTTAATTTATCATTCAGTTCGACTGAGTCAGATTTCAACTCGTCACGCACCACTTTCAGATAATTGAACTGATCGATGCCATTGACCGATTCACTGATTTTCACAGCAGGCTTCACTTGGCTCAAGGCGCGGTTAGCGACGATAGCGTGTGAACTGAAATTGATTTTCTGCTCAAAATTAGAAAGAAGACGCTGAGTGATTTTCAGGAGTTCCGCCTTTTTGTCAAACTGTGTATGCAGCATGATTTCCTTCATCAAGCCAACCAAGTCCTCTAGAGAAGCAGACAAGGCTTTGCCGCTTAGTTTGAAGTAAGGTTTGACGATTCCTTCTTTGTCTTCATAAACAGCCACACTGCCGTAAATACCGCCTGTGTGCGTATCCATTTCCGTTTGCAAGTCCGCTTCGTCATACTTCTCTGTAGCCAGCTTGCCGAGCAAGTGACTGAAATACCCTAGGAGCGAATACTCGTCTGCTTTGAAATCTTTAATGTCGAAGTACAAGTTGATGTAATCGATGCCTGAAGTGAACTGTTCCGCGTGATAGAAAGAAGTGTCTTCGTTAAACGCGCTTTCTTCGATCGGGTAGTCCTGTTCATCCGTGGTCAAGTCTTCACGTCTTAAAGTTGGAATCTTAGCCAGGTCTTCAGGACTATCGGGAGTTTCTTGACGTTCGATCAATGCCTGCGTTTCTTTGATGATCTGTGCTCTTTCCTCATCTGAAATATTCCCTTTATATTCTTGGAGTTTTTTCAGTGTTTCTGTTTCTAATTTATCGCTTTTTCCTGGTTCAGCTTTCAGAATCACTTGCGTAAACACGTCGTTATTTAAAAGTTTGCGTTTGATAAGGTCTTCGAAGTATCCTTCGTCTACTTTTTTAGCCAGCTCTTTCAAGTAATGGTTAAACTGTAAATTAACAAATGGATCTTTTCCATATAACCAGGTATTCAGTGCTTGAATGGCATAAATGACCCCACGCGGATTGTCTTCCGAGATCGCCGCTTCACGGGTCTGGAAAGTGATTTTGTTCAAGGCTGCCTGAATCAGGTCTTTGTTGATCCCTTTTTCCACTAATTCAGTCAGGGTATCGTCTACTACCTGTTTGAATTGCGGCATTTTATCGGCACTTGAATATTTAGCCATGATTAAAAAGGCTGTTGGATAACCTATATCGGACACGTCACTATCGATGTCTCCACCAATGTCAGCGTCAAGTAATGCTTTTTTAAGTGGCGACTGATTGTTTCCGAAAAGTATTTCGTCCAGTACTTCCAAACCAAAGATGTCTAACGTCTCATCGGGGAGTGCACCGTGCCAGCCAAGCGCAAGGTAATCTTTACCCGTTGGATCGTCACCGACTGTAATCGAATAGGTATCAGTATATACGGACTCTTTAGGCTGTGACGGTTCGATGGATAAGTCAACAGTTTCTTCCTGTTTACCCATGCCAGTAAAGTACTCTTCAAGTGAATCAAAGAGTTTGGTTATGTTTAAATCCCCGTAAACGATTGTCAGGGAATTACTTGGGTGGTAATACATTTGGTGGAAAGTGATAAATTCTTCCTGTGTTAATGTCGGAATGGCTTTAGGATCTCCACCGGAGTTGTGGCTGTATACAGTGTTTGGATACAGCTGACCCGCGACGTGATCGTATACCTGACGTTCGGGTGAAGCCGCAGCGCCCTTCATCTCATTGTAGACGACGCCTTTATAAATCAAATCGTCATCCTCATTCTCAAGGTGATAGTGCCAGCCTTCCTGTGCCAATATTTGCGGGTCCTGATACAGTTTCGGCTGGAAAACGGCGTCCAGATAGACACCCATCAAGTGGCCAAAATCTTTTTCGTTAGTGGATGCGACCGGGTAAATCGTTTTATCCGAAAACGTCATCGCGTTGACAAAGGTATTGAGTGACCCTTTGATCAGTTCCACGAACGGCTCTTTGGACGGGTATTTCTTAGAACCATTCAAGACAGAATGCTCTAAAATATGCGCAATACCATTGTCGTTATAAGGCGGGGTTTTAAAACCTATCGTAAATGATTTGTTGGTGTCATCATTGGCTAAGTATAAAACCTGTGCACCTGTTTCTTCGTGTTCGTATAAGTAACCTTCTGATTGGATATCCGGAAGATTCTGCGTTTCGATTTTTTTAAAGACCATACGTATCTCCTTTTATTCTCATTATTTTTTCATATAAAACCATTGTACACGATACAAACCCTCTTTGACTAGAAGAAGTGATTGACAGGGTTCAATCTCTTTTCGTTAGTTGAATTTGAGAAGAAACTAGGCCCTCGCCTAGTTTCACCAACATTGACCAAGTGATTGACGACTGTTTTTGGTTTTGATGCAGATTCAGCGTCTGGCAAGGAATGGGTCCGCACTTTTGAGTGGGGACTGTCGAATTCATAGATGGAAATTACCTGAGTCTGCACTTTATAAGTCCAGATGTCGAATTCAGTAATCGGAAATATTTGAATCCGCACTTTTACTGTTGAAATGTCGAACTCATACTTTAATATTCTGTGAATTTACACTTTCTGAGTCTAAATGTTGAATTCAGCAAGCGATAATTTTTGAATCTGCACTTTAAACTGGGGAATGTCGAATTCAGCAATCAAAACTTCCTGAATCTGCACTTTCACCGTCGGGATGTTGAACTCGGATATATTTCAATGACGAGTTTGCATTTTCACCGTTAGAATGTTCAACTCGCGCATCCAGAGATGAGCGAGTTGGTCTTTTCAAGATCCAGTAACTAAACCTTGTAAAACAGAGGACTATTTCTTGAATACTACACCGTTTGCCTTCAGTTCTTTGATCGTGACGGGGCCGATGACTTTCAACTTGCGTGCATCTTTTTCGGTTATTTGAGCAAAGGCTTCATAGGTCGTTAATTCGTTATTATAAAAGATCCCTGCTCGTTCGTAGCTTAAACCACGTAAGGGATTCGATTTGTTTTTTCTCGTTTTTTAAAATAAATAAGAGTAATCATACAAATAGCATAATAAAAAAATGAAAGGTAGATACTTGGATTAAACCCAATTACAAAAAAGAGAATTACAAAAAATACTATAGCAATAAGCGATGGAATCTGATCCATAAAATTTTTTATCCCCGTTTGAATATCATCTATTTCATTTCTTTTGAATCCACTCGAATAACCCTTAACTGGTTTGTTATGAAAAATATAGATAATATTTTCAGAACCTAAAACAAAAAAGTTATATCCTAGTAACTCAATCAAAAAATTAATGCTCAAAAAGGAATTATCGAATATACTACTGCTAATGATTACTAATATGAATATAACAGTAGAAAATAATAAAAAAAAAGCATTTTTACTAATCACAAAATCTATTATATTATTTCTTTTCAATAGTTTAATATCGTTCTTTGCAAAGTCATCATTTACCATGACAAAACGATATAAAGCAGTTGAAAATATCATAGCAGCGGAAAAAAACATAAACGGCCAATCTGGCATCATTACGTTTGCAAATGTAAAAACAGCTAATAAGCCCACAATCAACCCGAATAAATCTTTGTTACTATTTTTATCAAAAAACAATTTACAGGTTTCGAAAAAAAACATTTTTTTCATCCTCTCCGATATACATATCATTAATGTATACCGTGCTATGCTATAAGTTTCATCCTCCAATAATCTATCATCTTTAAAATTTCATTTAATATAGATTCTATTTGGGCTTAACTCATTAGACTAAAAATATTATTTGCGGTTTGTCCATAATAAAATTGAGATTTTAAGATAGTTTCAGTATCTGTTTTAATAAGAAACATAGAGCACACTAGATGAGCATCAGTACGAGCAAGGCATAACACGCAAATGTGATCAGTACACTGAGCATCGTTCCGATCACGAAGTACTCGGAAAAGTAAGGGTCTTCGGCGATGAGTTTGTAACGCGCGAAGGCTTTGATGGATAATATCGCAACGACGGATAACAGACTGCCAAAGAAGAAGGACAACAAGATGAGCAGGCGTTCCAGATTGCCGATCATGGCACCAGCCCCTTTAAAGCCAGAATCTTGTTCGGAATGCGCGGCTATCGTTGTGACTATTTTCGGGTCATATTTGGAGCTGATGGCCCGAATAATTAAATTGGTCGGCTTCATCAGCAGCAGTAAGACGAGTGACAATCGAATCAGGACGGCATACGGCGACTGCACAACGAAGGCACTCAGTGGTAAGTCAGAATCCTGAATGACAGCCAATGCTTCCAAAGTCAGCTGCAGAACAACCAAAGTGATTCCACTCAATACAATATAAGTGCTTACCTGTTTCAAAAACGCACTCCCCTGATAACGAGAGAGGCGCTGACTGCTGTTTAGAGCGAACAGGCTGCCGAGTAGCAGTATGAAAAACAAAAGAACCACACCGACTAAAATAAGTGGGTGAAAAGCCAGATCAACTAAGCTGTTCAGTATCAGGATCCAAAGTAAATAGATCAGCTGGTGCACGACAAACTGAACGATGGACCGATTCTTGTTATAAAATAGGTGAAGCGAATGTTCCGTAGTTAGATTACTGTTTAAGAATAGAGTGATGCCTCGTTTGAGCTTGTTTTCATAAAAGATGTACCCGACCATTAAACCGAGAGCCATCACCAGCCACTTCATCAAAAAGTCGCTAGTGAAATCGTTCAGTCCGATTATGACGAAGGTGGTAAACACTACACCCCACAAATAATGAAAGGGTTGGGCAGTCACCTTCCGGTCACCCACTTCATTACTTTGGGTCGGTTGGAAATAGAAATACCCGATGAGGTGGGCAACAAGACTTTCAATGATCATATCAGACTCTCCCCTCTTCGATTTTGTCAGCCAGGAGTTGGCGGGACTGGATGTACTGCTTGATTTGAGTAGAAATGATGCGTTTACTGATGGTCTGTGCGCTGAATGACTTTTTAAGGCCTTCCTCTAAGGCGTCTGTGACCCGCTGGTTATTCACGTCTTCATAAGCGCTGGCCTTCAACACATGGTACACCGTTTCTTTTTGCGTGGAAGTCCACTGATTGCGAATCGTGTTCTGAAGACGGATGATACTGTTATAGAAAAGATCATCTGGCTGATCCGCTTTTATTTTCTCGTTAAGCAGGCCGTAATCGTCGTCTTCATGCACCGATTCAATGGCTTCTCTAGCAAACCAATAAGCGGGTCCGTCCGTACCGATGCTTACTTTTTTATTCTTGATTGGAGTGGTCAACTCCCCTACACCAATGCCCCACCGCAGAGAGATCTCTTCACCAAGTTGCTGATGAGTCTTGAGCTGAAGTTCCAGCGTGATCAAATCGATTAGTAAAAAGGCTGTTTTCATATCTTTAACGATTCCCTGGAATTCATCACCCAAAGTAATCGTCAAGTGTGATTCAAGCTGTTCTGAAAACCGCTCGTTCATGACTTCCAATATATCTGACAAGATCTGTTGCGTTTGTGCGCGTTCTTTCATTTTTTTAGAAGCAATAATATCTGCAATCAAAGCTACTTTTGATTCAGTTGCCATTTCATTCCACTCCTCTCAGTCTGTTCATTCTAAATATAACCCAAAAAGAGTTGATTTTCAAGTTTCAACCATTTAAAGATGAATAATGAAATTAAACGATATATAGTTGAAAAAAGACACTGTAGAGTGAGTCTACAGTGTCTTCATCTTATGATTCATATGGTACGGTTTCAAGCTCGATGGTGGATGCATTCTGAGTGAGTTTGGCCACCGGACAACGTTTATCGGCTGACTGCACGATATCGTTGGCACGGATCAGATCCAATCCTTCAATTGCCGCAAAGGTGTATATCTGGAAGTAGTAACCCACACCATTTTCTTCACGTCGCAGTTGAACTTTAGCGGTGACTTTGCTTTTATTGTCCATACCGCGCGCTTTAAGTAATGCCTGTATAGTGGCATTCAAACAGGTCGTGAGCGATAGTCCAAATAATTCTTCAGGATTGGTTCCTGGCTTATCGCTCGTCGGGCTCGATACAGTGACGGAAAGGCGGTTATCCCCTTCCACGTAAGCTGTACCTTCCACGCCATCGTTGTTATGAACGGTTGCTTCAAATAAATGGTTTTCCACGAGTCACCCTCGTTTCTTAGGTTTTAGCTTGAGCGACGTCAATACCGTCGATTCTTTCAAGTTCAGGAAGTAACGCTCTCAAAATACGTCCGCCGTAAACAAAGACATCCATCATTGGGCTTACGTCTTCGCCAGTAATACCTAAGTGACGCATGACGATCTCCCCGTCTCCTGAAATAACGAAACGGTAGTAACCTGAACGCATAGCATTGATTTCATTTAATTCGGAAGTGATTTGTGGCATTTTATTACGATCAGTCACCTGACCAATTTTATTGTAAGTAATTTGGTAGTTCACTCGTGGTTGTTCTGAATCATGAATAATGACACCACATGCGACAGCTTTCTCTTTGTTAACACGTAAAGCTGTTTGGAAAACGATTTGTTTTTGCGTAATGGTTTCGCCATCTTTTTTATGGATAGGTGTATCCAACTCTTTGGTTTTGAATTGAATCTTTCTGTCTTGTGCTAGGTGTTTAAATTTATCTGTGATTACGCTCATAATATAAATCCCCCAATAAGTATAGTATCGTGTCTGTGTTTCACACAAAAATAATTATATCATAAAACGCTTACTAAATATAGACTTCTTAAAGGATTCTCTTTCATTTTATTTGTCACAGATAATTGGAAGTGGTTATAAATATCGTTTGTTTACACTGTAATCATGATTTTTTTGAAATCTGGAAAGCGTAGAGCTCTCTTCGCTAGCTATTGTTGTGACCATCACCTTATAATAGCAACTCAAATGCTGTTAACGATTCGACTAGCCGCTATATCACCTTATAATAGCAACTCAAACGCTGTTAACGATTTGACTAGCCATTATATCACCTTATAATAGCAACTCAAACGCTGGTAGCCATTTGAGTTGCCGTTATATCGTCTTATAATAGCAACTCAAATGCTGTTAACGATTCGACTAGCCGCTATATCGTCTTATAATAGTAACCCAAACGCTGGTAGCCATTTGAGTTGCCGTTATATTGTCTTATAATAGCAACTCAAATGCTGTTAACGATTCGACTAGCCGCTATATCATCTTATAATAGCAACTCAAACACTGTTAACGATTCGACTAGCTGCTATATCGTCTTATAATGACAACTCAAAACATAAGTTTCAGTGAGTCGGCACAGAACTAAGAGATCTTCAAGAAGGGTGACTGAGAGGTCGCTCTCAGTCGTCTATATTAGCACTTCTGAAATTTTTGCATAAAAAAACACCGTATTCTAATAAAAGAATACGATGTTTAAATATATGACTATTTTGTTTTACGGATGCGCTCTGGAATACGAGCAGCTTTACCACGTAGTTCACGTAAGTAGTACAATTTAGCACGACGTACACGTCCTTGACGAGTAACTTCGATTTTTGCAACACGAGGTGAATGTACTGGGAAAGTACGTTCAACACCAACGCCGTAAGAAATTTTACGAACAGTATACATTTCGCTGATTCCTTCACCACGACGGCTGATTACCACGCCTTCAAAAAGCTGAATACGTTCACGTTCACCCTCAACAATACGTGCATGAATAGTAACGCTGTCTCCTGGACGGAAGTCCGGTAAGTCAGTACGCAATTGTTCTTTTGTGATATCATCGATTAATTTGTTCATTTTTACATCTCCTCTCGCGCAACACTCATAAAGAGCATGTCCCAGCGGAATATTGCGAAAATAAAAGTGGTTACCCACTCAATTATTAACTCTACCATACAACAATATGGGTGTAAAGGTATTTTACTTGTTTTCTTTAAAAATTCCTTTATTACTGTCACCTGAGTCGATTGAAATGGACTCGGTTTTACTCCATCTCTTCTGTTTTCCACTCGGCGATAAGTTTTTTATCCTGATCAGATAAATCATAAGATGCCAACATATCCGGTCGTCTTTCAAACGTGCGTTTAAGAGATTCCTTATGACGCCATTCGGCAATCAACCCGTGATTACCATTCATCAATACGTCAGGAACCTTCATCCCCCTGTATTCCACCGGACGCGTATAGTGCGGGTGTTCCAGTAAGCCGCTGGAATGTGAATCGGTTTGAGCTGAATCGGCATTACCCAACACTTCTGGTAATAAGCGCACGGTAGCATCGATCATCACCATAGCGGCCAATTCTCCACCTGTCAGGACATAATCGCCCAAAGAGACCTCATCAGTCACCATGGAACGAATCCGTTCGTCATAGCCTTCGTAATGCCCACACAGGAACACCAGATGCTCTTCTCCTGAGAATTCTTCAGCCATGGCCTGATTGAAGGGTTTACCGGCTGGATCCATCAAGATGATACGTTTTTTCGTTTCGGGCTCACGTTCGTTGATCGAATCTACGGCATCAAACAATGGTTCGGGTTTAAGTAACATCCCGGCTCCACCACCGTAAGGCGTATCATCGACCCGCTGGTGTTTACCTTTACCGAACTGTCTGAAATTAACGCGGTTGACTTCGACGATATCTTTTTCGATCGCACGCTTGACAATGGAATAACCAAGCGGTCCGTCAAACATTTCAGGAAAGAGTGTGACAACGTCTATTATCATTAGTCTAACCCTTCCATGATGTGGACTTTCACCACTTGGTTTTCAATATCCACATCCAAAATAACTGACTCGATATATGGAAGCAGTAAATCTTTCTTGTTTGGTCGCTGAACGACCCACACATCATTAGCTCCAGGAGATAAAATTTCTTTTATAGTGCCTATTTCTTCACCTGATTCTTCAATAATGACTTTGCTGCCAATAACTTCATGAATATAGAATTCGTTATCAGGCAACTCAAGCAATAAGTCTTCACTTACGCGCAAGGTCCCACCGATAAATTTTTCAACATAATTGACATTATCATAGCCTTCAAAAACGACCAGATCAAAGTTTTTATGTTTACGGTGTGTAAGGACGGTTAATTCTTCACTCTCACCATCTTTACCAAACCAGGTCAGAGTCGCCCCTTTAAAGTAACGCTCTTGGGGATTGGTGGTGCTTGAGATCACGCGTACTTCACCTTTTATGCCGTGCGTATTGACCACTTTACCAATGTCATAATATTCCATAACTGCATCCTTCCTTTTTTCAATATTGATACAAAAAAAGGATGAACTCAAAGAGCCATCCCCGGTTTTCTGTTCAGTTGATTAATCAACAATTGTTAATCGGACACGTTTAGTACCGTCGAACTGAATACTGTAAACGATGGATCTTATCGCTTTCGCAATGCGTCCACGTTTACCAATAACACGGCCGACATCATCCGAATGAACAGACAACAAATATTCGTGAAAGTCATCTGTGTCTTTTAAATCTAATTTAATGTCTTCAGGATGACTTACTAGTGGTTCGACAATGGTTCTGATTAAATCTCTCATATCTGTATCAGTCATAATACCATCCTTTTTTTAAATGCTCTCTATATAGAATGAAGAAAAGACTGGAACAGTCAATACTTAACTATCCATTCTTTTCTTCTCAAGTGACTCATTTAATTCGAACAATTATTTGCTATATTTCTCATCGTGGAATTTTTTCATAATTCCTTTTTGTGATAATAAGTTTTTAACTGTATCTGATGGTTTTGCGCCATCTCTCAACCATTTCATAACGAGTTCTTCGTCAATTTTAACTTCAGCTGGTTTTGATACAGGGTTGTAAGTTCCAACTTGTTCAATGATACGTCCATCACGTGGTGAACGAGAATCAGCAACAACCAAACGGTAAAAAGGATTTCTTTTTGAACCCATACGTTTCATACGAATTTTTACTGCCATTATACTTGCACCTCCTGTTAATAAGATAATAAGGAATTCTTTTAATTTAAAGAACTTTTTTATTGAGTTTAGTTCTCTTTCAAACTCACGAAGGTAAGCTTATCATGTAATGAATAGCTCGTCAAGTGTTTTTTCTTTACAGAGGGAAATTTATGTATGTTGTTAATGATTTTAAACTTGTATATGTAAGCATATTTAAAGATGATCTTCTGGATCTCCCCAGTCAAACTTTGCGGGAAACAGTTTGATTAGTGCTAATGAGATCATACACCAAATCAGTCCGCCTAAAAATAAGCGCCTGTATAACATCGGACCATCTAGAAAATTGTCCGAAAGATAAATTGTAGCAAGCAAACCGTTTAGTGTAGTTGTTAGGATAAATAAAAAATTATTTTTTTTGCTCAAGTATGATTCTTCTCCTCTCAATTTTTATATAAATAAATATATATATGCATAATGATACATCTTACCATGTTTTGACTTATAAAAACACAAATGAATGAACTAAATTTAAATCTCCATGAAATCTACATAGTCCTTACTTATAATAAACAGTGTAAAAGATTTGAGGAGGATTATAGGATGTATCACAACATGTACGGTTTATTTGGAGGAGGATTCAGTTCCATGATGTTCGGAGGGTTATTTTTGATCATACTCATTATTATTATTTTGTATTTACTGTTTAGACAAGACTCACAAGGAAGTGGCTACCACACGAATAAAAAATCGGCTTTAGATATTCTAGATGAAGAGTACGCTAAAGGAAATATATCAGAAGAAGAATATATGAAGAAAAAGAACAATTTAAGGTAATAGTTTGTATAAAAAGACTGAAAAGTATGGGAGTATTCCCTTCCCTTTTCAGTCTTTTTCACGTAACGAAACAGCACGTTATGATATAGTAAAAGTAAACGGAGTGAGTGAAATGACGATAGAGGATCATGACTTTATAATGAGCCAGATAAAAGGTTTTGCCAGAGGCATTGGTGTCCTTCTAGAAATATCTTCTCTTAGAGAACTATTGAAGCTGGAATTTTCTGTAGACGAAGACTTGTCAGACCGAGAAATCGAATCGATCATCTATACAGCCAGAATCGAAAACTACATCAACAAACGCATACTTACTCAAGAAGAACTCGAAAAAATGCTGGGCATCCCTCCCGCACAAGTGAATAATTTAATAACCACCACCGAAAAAGCATCTGAGGAAGAACTCGAGCTACTGAAAAAACTGGTTGAAGAAGAACAATATTGGATCGATCCGTACGAAGACTGGAATTAACAACTATTTAGTAGATCGAGTAGTTTTTACGGTCATATAATTTTTGGTGAAATCTTATAGTACAGTATTTCTAGAAAAGATTCACACCAATCATTACTGGAGAATACCTTACTCCTTCAGAGCCATGTTGCCTGTCTGCTTGCAAGTTCGGTAAATAGCTGTTTAAGTGTGTCTATAACTTACCGAATCGGGGAATATTCGGTAAGTTGACGCTTCAACGGTTATTTAACTTACCGAACTTGGCTCAACTTCGACACTTTGAGAAGTTTTGTGCTCTCCTAAGTACCGAACGTGCCTTCATTCGGTAATTAGGAGAGCTTTGATCAGTCTAACGACCGAACCTAGCCAGACTTCGACACTTTGAGATGAAGCGTCTTTCGCTAATTACCGAATGCCACTTTATTCGGTAATTAGCGAAGTGAAATAATCTCCAAAGTACCGAACTAAACTGAAACCAGTTAAAAAATCCCATAAAGAAAAGCAGCCGAGATAAGTTCTCGCCTGCTTTTTTTTCGAAATCAGCTTTGATACTAACCGTTCTGTTTGATGAGTTTAGTTAGTGGACCTCTTGTGTATTTGCATAACCATCATGCTGTCCCAACCTTTCTTGGTAAAGATGAGGAGGATTTAGAAAAAGTGATATCCATTATTTTTTAATGTACTCAAGGACTTAAGTATTTAAATAAAAGTCTTGAGCGTATTACTTCAAATAGTAGTGGAATTTTGTTAGAATGCGCAAAGATGTGGTTATTTATACATATCTTTACTAAAATAGGAGGAATTTGTAAATGAAATTTATCGTTGTTGGAACGTCCCATGCTGGTTATGAAGCAACCGAGACGCTGTTAAAGGAAAACCCGGATGCTGAGGTGCATTTATATGAACGTGGATCTACCGCGTCGTTTTTATCCTGCGGAATCCAAAGTTACTTAGAAGATGTCAGCAAAAATGCTGATCAGCTTCACTATGCGACAGCAGACTCTTTTAAAGAACAAGGGGTAATCGTCCATATGAACAGTGATGTTGTGGGGATAGATCCAACTGAAAAAACCATCACAGTTAAATCCGAGGATGGCGAATCAGAGAAAAGCTACGATAAGTTATTTCTTTCTCCTGGAGCGATGCCTCTTGAATTGCCAATTCAAGGGACTGACCTGGAAAATGCTTTCTACGTCCGTGGACGTAATTGGGCTGAAAAAATCAAATCCCGTATGGCACAGTCCAAAAAAGTCGTTGTCGTCGGTGGCGGTTATATTGGAATTGAAGTCGTGGAAGCTTTCTCAAAAGCTGGCATTGAAGTGACTGTCATTGATCTACTGGATCGTGTGTTGAAAACCTATCTGGATAAAGAATTTACGGATGTCCTAGAAGAAGAGATGCGCAAGGCAGGCATCAATGTCCGTACAGATGAAATGGTCAAAGAAATCGTCGGTGAAAACGGTGAAGTGAAAAAAATCATCACCAACAAAGGCGAATATGAAGCAGATACAGTCATTCTTTCTGCGGGTGTCCGACCAAATACCAAATGGCTGGAAGGCATTGTGGAATTGGACACAGACGGTACAGTCGTTGTGAATGAGTATATGGAAACATCCCAAAAAGATATCTTTGCAGCAGGAGATGCCGTTAAGATTCCATTCGCTCCAACAAACGGCAAGAAACTGATCCCTTTAGCATCAAACGCCCGTCGTCAGGCAGCTATTGCGGCAAAAAATATGAGTGATAAAAAAATGGAAATGCCTGCAGTTGCTGGTACTTCCGGTCTGTCTCTCTTGACACATAAATTTGCTTCAACTGGTGTCAAAGACATTGACAGTGAATCAGTGATGGCTGAAGTTGACAGTAAATATGTGGAAGAAAAACTACGTCCAAAATTCATGGGAGATGACGAAAAAGTCCTGATGAAAGTTCATTTTGAAAAAGACAGTCACCGTATCGTGGGTGCACAATTGATGTCAACACATGATATCACCCCTGCCATCAATACTCTTTCTGTTGCTATAACAGCTGGATGGACATTGGAGCAGTTGTCACTTGCAGACTTCTTCTTCCAACCAGAATTTAACCGCCCTTGGAACTTTCTTAATGTTCTTGCACAGCAAGCATTAGGAGAAACCTACGGCAGCGACAATATGTTATTCTAATCGTTAAAAAAAATTTTTGTCACTAAAAAAACTTCCCTTCCATGGTACGCAGACATGGAGGGGAAGTTTTTTTGTTGTAACTGTTTCAAATCAGTAGAAGGAAATAAACAAATTTAAATAATAAAAAAGCAGACGAAAACTTACATCGTCTGCTTTTTCAATATCGTATTTTTGTTATTTCTTACGTCTGATTTTTTTCTTTTTCTTATGGGTATTAGTTTTTGACATGCCGTTCATGGCCATTTTACCAAGTTTACCTTTGACTCCGCCACCGAGCATTTTTTCCATTCCGCCCATGTTGCCTTTAGACATTTTACCCATCATGTCTTTGGATTGTTTGAACTGTTTGATCAGACGATGAACTTCCGCAATGTCACGCGCAGACCCTTTAGCTATACGGCGACGACGTTTCTGTGACAAGAGTTCCGGATTTTCCCGTTCTTCTGTCGTCATGGACATCACAATGGCTTTCATATGCGCCATATCTTTCGGATCTACTTCCAACTTGTCCACACCAGGCATCTGGTTCATGCCGGGGATCATTTTGATAATGTCTTCAAGTGGTCCCATGTTCTGCATCTGGTCCATTTGTTCGATAAAGTCGTTGAAATCATAACGATTCTCACGCATTTTCTTGGCCATTTCTTCCGCACGGTCTTCATCGACTTCCTGCTGGGCACGTTCGATTAAAGTCAGGATGTCTCCCATGCCTAAGATACGGTTAGCCATACGATCTGGATAGAACGGTTCGAAGGCATCCAGCTTCTCGCCGGTACCTGTGAACTTGATCGGTTTGTTGGTAACGGCACGAATAGAAAGTGCTGCACCACCACGTGTGTCTCCGTCTAATTTGGTCAGGATGACACTGGTAATATTTAATTGTTCGTTAAATGAATCAGCCACATTGACTGCGTCCTGCCCAGTCATGGCATCAACGACTAAGAAGATTTCATGCGGGTTAACGGCCGACTTCACGTCTTCCAGTTCATGCATCAATTTTTCATCGATGTGTAAACGACCGGCCGTATCAATGATCACGACGTCACGGTTTTGCGCTTTCGCTTCTTCGATCCCTTTTGTAGCAATCTCTACCGGGCTGACCTGATCGCCCATGCTGAAGACGGGAATATCAAGGTCGCGACCGATTGTCTGGAGCTGGTCGATCGCAGCTGGACGGTAAATATCCGCCGCAACCATCATTGGTTTCTTGTTTTCGTGTTTACGAAGATAGTTGGCTAGTTTACCGGCAGTGGTTGTTTTACCTGCCCCTTGTAAACCGGTCATCATGTAGACGGTTGGACCTTTACCTGGTTCAGCGAAAATAATTTTCTCCTGTTCGCTACCCATTAATGCCGTTAATTCGTCATTAACGATCTTGACCACTTGCTGTCCGCCGTTCAAACTACCGAGAACTTCTTCTCCCATTGATTTTTCACGAACAGTTTTCACAAAATCTCTTACTACTTTATAGTTAACGTCAGCCTCGAGTAAAGCAAGTCTTACCTCGCGCATCACGTCTTTGACATCTGCTTCGGTTACCTTTCCTTTTTTGCGTAATCCGGAAAAGGCATCTTGCAGACGACCGGTTAAACCTTCAAATGCCATCTTTGGTTCATTCCTCTCTCAGAGTCTCTAGATTAATTGCCTGGATATATTCAAGCAACTGAGTATCTTTCTTGTAATGTTCTTGTACGTACTGGCTTAATTGTTCCACAGCTTCTTGCTTTTTCTCGAAGTCTTCAACGAGATGCAGTTTTTCTTCATAATTAGTTAAGATCGCTTCTGAGCGTTTGATGTTATCGTACACTGCTTGACGGCTCACAGAAAAGGCATCGGCGATTTCTCCCAATGAGTAGTCATCGCCGTAATAAAGCTGCATGTATTCCTGTTGTTTGGAAGTGAGCAGCGGACGGTAAAATGAGAATAACCGATTCAACCGTAATGTTTTTTCGAGTTCCATTGGATAATCTCCTTTTCGATTGCACAAATGTCCATTTTATAAATCAGTTAGTCTGTGCGATCAATTCTTTGAATAATCCGGAAGCAAACTTCTCTGTATCGAATGGGTGCAGGTCGTTCATCGTCTCGCCCAAGCCCACAAATTTCACAGGGATACCGAGTTCTTTCCCGATGGCCAGGACGATCCCACCTTTAGCCGTTCCGTCCATTTTAGTTAAGACGATACCGGTCACATCAGTGGTTTCTTTAAATATCTTAGCCTGGTTCAAGGCGTTTTGCCCAGTTGTTGCATCCAGTACCAGCAGTGTTTCGTGCGGGGCATCCGGAATTTCTCTGGAAATCACGCGTTTCATTTTTTGGAGCTCATTCATTAGGTTTTTCTTGTTTTGTAAACGTCCGGCCGTATCGATCAGCAATATGTCAGCACCTGACTGTTTTGCCATTTCGATACTGTCATAGACAACGGCCGCAGGATCGCCGCCCTGTTTCGTTGAAACGACTTCAGCACCGACACGGTCTCCCCAGATACGGAGCTGTTCGATCGCACCGGCACGGAACGTATCTCCGGCTGCCAACACGACTTTCTGCCCTTTTTCAATATACTGATGGGCCATTTTAGCGATCGTAGTCGTTTTACCGACCCCGTTCACACCGACGAACAAGACAACCGTTAAACCGTCCTTGTTTTCATTGAACACATGATGATCCGGATTCGTTTCCCCATACATATCGACCATCGTCTTCACGATCACACGTTGAGCATCTTTCATGCTGCGCATGTTCTGTACCTTTGCTTCATAGCGGAGGGTATCGGCGATATACATCGTCGCCTCGAAACCAACGTCTGATTCGATGAGCAGGTCTTCCAGTTCTTCAAAAAACTCTTCATCTTCATAACGGAAGTTGGCCAGGAGTTCATTTAACCGGCGCGTAAAACTTACGCGGGATTTTTTTAGTCCTTTTTCGTATGGGTCTGCTACCGGTTTGTCGCTTATCGTTTCGGTCGTTGACTCTTTCGCAACGGTCGGTTCGCTGACCTCGCTGATCTCAGCGACCTTACTGTCTTCACTGACTTCGCTGTCTTCACTAATTTCACTAACTTTACTGACTTCAGGTTCTTGTTTTTTCTCAGTACCAGTAAAAGCTGATTTGATCTTATCAAATAATCCCATGATGGATTCACTCTTTCTATACCTTATTTATCTTAATAAAATTAGTTTAACACATATTTCTCTATAGCATAACCGACGCCGTGCTGATCGTTGGTCTTGGTAACGATCTGAGCGGCATCTTTGACCAGGTCGATCGCGTTTTCCATAGCCACACCTGTACCGGCACGCAAAACCATTGCTAGGTCATTTTCCTGATCGCCGATCGCCATCATGTCTGAAACTTTGATATCTAAGATCTCTGATAAGAGGTCCAAGCCCTTACCTTTGTCGATGCTTTTAGGCATGAACTCAAGTAGTTGAGGACGGGACTTGATCAAGTTATAGCGTTCACGATAGATCGCCGGGATTTCCTTGATCTTCTGATCCAACTCTTCCTGATGCCAGCAGTAAACGATTTTATTGACTGGAAACAATTCAGGCAAGTCCATCATATTGATCGGTTCAAACGGCAAGGCATGCATCACTTCAGGATAGAGCGACGGTTTTCCTATCGGATAAGGCGGTGCGTGGACCACGTCCAAGTCGATGAAGTTACACGGTAACTCCAAGTCCTGACTGAGTTGGTAGATATCCAACGCATCTTCCTTTTGAAAAGTGATTTGACGGATAGATTCGCCCGTTTCGGTCCACTGCACCAGACCGCCGTTATACGTCAGGGCGATATCCCCTGGTTCGGTCAAGTTGCAGGCTTCTAAAATGTGCAGCATTGCTTTCAAGGGACGTCCTGTCACCAAGACGATTTTTACCCCTTGTTCTTTGGCTTTTCTAATGGCCTGTTTATTTTCTTCTGAAACTTCATGTTTGCTGTTGAGTAAGGTGCCATCCAAATCGATGGCGACGAGTTTGATCGACATAGTAGCCTCCGTGTTCTTTTATTGTGTGACGGTCTGTTCAATATCCTGCAGATGAACAGAGACGAGTCTGGACACGCCTCTTTCGCGCATCGTTACGCCATAGAGGGAATCCGCTTCTTCCATCGTCCCTTTACGGTGAGTGATGACGATAAACTGTGTATCTGCCGCAAATTCCTGTAGGTAGCGGCCAAAGCGCGTCACGTTCGCTTCATCCAAGGCTGCTTCGGCTTCATCCAAGATACAAAACGGGATCGGCTTCACTTGGATAATGGCAAAGAGTAAGGACAAGGCCGTGAGTGCGCGTTCGCCCCCGGACAATAGACTCAACGATTGCAGCTGCTTGCCTGGTGGTTGAGCGATGATCTCAATGCCTGACTGCAAGAGATCGTCCGGATCCGTTAAGCACAGTTCCGCTTTCCCGCCACCAAACATGCGTGGGAAGGTCAGCGCGAACTGTTCTTTGACCTGACTGAAGGTCTCATAGAAACGACGCTTCACTTCGATATCCATCTGATCCATGGTGTCGTATAAACTTTCTTTCGCTTCCAGCAGGTCTTTCTGTTGGGTGGCCAGGAAATCATGGCGTTCTGCCACGCGGTCATACTCCTCAATGGAAGCCAGGTTGACCGGTCCGAGTTCTTCGATGCCGCGCTTCAATAATTTCACACGTTTCTGCGTGCTTTCGCGGTCAATATTATCCGGCTGGTTGAGCTTCGCTTCTTCATAACTCATCGTGTATTCTTCCGATAAATAGTCCAGCAGGAAATCGATCGACACGTCAAGACGCGACTGGGCAATGTCCAGCTCGTTCTTGTTACTGGTGAGTTCCGATTTGTACTGGATGGCATATGACACTGACTCATCCAATCGGTTCACTGTTTCATCCAGTTCCGTGTGTGTGGCTTTGAGTTCACTTTCCTGTGCTTTCAGTTGAACAGCTTCTTTTTTAAGTGTGATCAGTTTTTCACCGAGATCTTCTTTGGATTCCAGCTCCACCCCTGCTTCCAGTTGGGTGAGCTCGGCTCGGGTATTTTCAACCGAGGTCTGGACGTCTTTGCTTTGTGACGCAATGCTTTCACGTTTGGAACGCGTTGATGCTAATGTTTCGCGATGGGCGTTCCATTCTTCGCTGAGGGTGTCACGTTCTGCTTCCAAGCGGATTTTTTGAGCCTGTTTATCCTCTTTTTCATTGGTCAGCTGATCCAGCTCTTGTTTCAAATGCTCAAGGTCGGTTTCAGCACGCGTTCGTTTTGCTTTGACATCCACTAGGTCGGCTTTGACCTGTGTTGCTTCTTTTTCTGCTTCTGACTGTTCATAACGTAACCCTTTATACTCACGTTCCAAACGCGAGACGGTTTCTTGCAGGCTCGAGGCCACTTGTTCAAGCTGGCGTTCTTCCAGCCGGATATCTTCACCCGATGTACGCAGCTCTTCCAGTTCTTTGGTGAGGGCGTCGATCGTTGCTCTATCGGCTTCGCTTTCTGACTCTCGCAGGGCAACGGTTTTTTCAAGTTCATCGATTTCGATGCGCAAGGCTTTCTGTTCTTTCTTTTGAGAGAACAGATGGGCATTGGAGGAACGTTTACCTCCACCCCCGGTCATCGAGCCACCCGCGTTCATCACGTCGCCGTCTAAACTGACGATACGTACCGAATACCTTAAAGCTTTCGCGATGGCATTGGCTGAATGCAGGTCCTTGGCAACGACGGTCTGACCGAGCAAGTTTTCCATCACGTTTCTGACATTATCGTCAAAGTGGATCAAGTCACTGGCGATACCGATAAACCCATCCACTTCTTCAGCGGTCTGTCTCATCTGCGGGGAAACAAACCGTTTTTTTATAGTTGTTAAAGGTAAGAACGTTGCGCGACCCGCTTTTTTGTTTTTCAAATACGCGATCGCATCACGTCCGGCTTTTTCATCTTCCACGATCACGAACTGACTGGCCGCACCTAAGACGATGTCAATGGCTTCAGTCACGTCCGTCGGCACATCCATCTTGTCCGCGACGGTACCGACGATGCCTTGGAGCGTGTCTTTCCCGCGCATCACGGCTTTAACGCCCGCGAAATACCCGGCATAGTTCTCCTGCATCTCCTTGAGACTCGCCTGTTTGGCTTGGGCCCGCTGGAGCTGCTGGTTCAGTTGACCGAGACGATTGGCTTGCTGTTTGTAAGAAGCCTGAGTGTCAGCCATCTGTGTTTTCTTAGATGTATAGGTGTTCAGTAGTGAGTCGATCTCTGTTTTAATGGTTTCTAGTGCTTTTTCTTTACCTGAGTGTTCAGTTTTAGCCTCGCTCAGTTTTTCAGACACAGCCGCGATACTTTTTGAGTGTTTTTCAAACGTACCGCTGACCTGCTGGAGCTGACGTGTCAAATACGTCTCTTCATTCCTCAAAGACGTCTTGCTCTGCATCGCTTCAATGTAATCTCCGCGCAGTTGCTCGATAGCTTCTTCTTTATTGCCCATCAAACGTGTCAAGCGGTCGTCGTATTGTTTGACCGCAGCTTTCAGTTCTGCAACTTTGTCGGACTGTTCCTGATACGTCGCTGCCAACGCATCGTATTCAGCGGTCAAGGCTTCCAGACGTACTTCTTCTTTTGTGAGACTGGCCTGCTTTTCATTCAAGAAAGCGTCCTGGTGACGTTCTTTCTCTTCGACTAGGCGAAGCTGGGCTTCCGTCCGCTCGAGTTGCTGCACAGACGTGATCGTTCGTGCCTGATGGCTCTCGCGCTTGTCTTCGATCTGATGCAGGGTGGCGCGTTTTTCCTTGAGTTCACTTGACTCGCGGTCGATCTTGGCCTGCACGCGTCTCAAGTCTTCATTCAATGTTTCAACTTTCGTCTGGTTCTCCTTTTGATCACCGGCATACTGGTCGATCTTGAGAACGGATAAGGCAATATCCAGATCCGTCAGTTCTTCTTTTTGCGAGACAAAGGCCTGAGCAATGTCTTTCTGTTGCTTCAGCGGTTCCAGTTGCGCATGCAATTCATACAAAATGTCCTGCACCCGGTCCAGATTATCCTGGGTCTCAAAGAGTTTGCGCTCGGCTTTTTCTTTTTGCAGCTTGTACTTGAAGACACCGGCGGCTTCTTCAAAGATAGCGCGGCGGTCTTCCGCTTTACTGTTAAAGACGGCTTCGACTTGTCCCTGACTGATAATGGAAAAAGATTCTTTTCCAAGGCCCGAGTCCATAAACAGATCCACAACGTCTTTCAAGCGACAGTTCTCTTTGTTGATGAAGTAGTCACTGTCACCGTTACGGTTGATGCGGCGACCGATGCTTACTTCTTCAAAATCGATCGGCAAAAAGCCATCAGCGTTATCAAGGATCAGCGTCACTTCCGCAATGTTGATCGCTTTGCGGGAATCTGTACCTGAGAAGATGATGTCGTGCATCCGTCCCCCACGCAAGGTCTTCGCAGACTGTTCACCCATGACCCACCGAATGGCCTCGATGATATTCGATTTTCCACTACCGTTCGGGCCAACCACAGCCGTGATCCCATCGGTGAAATCGATGACGGTTTTATCGGCAAATGATTTGAACCCTTTGATTTCTAATTGTTTTAATTGCACGTCTAACGTCTCTCCTCTCTAGCATTCAAAATCTTTTGAAAAATCAAACACTAGGACTCGATCGATTCTTCTAAACTGATCAAAGCTTGTTTCGCCGCTTCTTGTTCGGCTGCTTTCTTGGACTGGCCAGCGCCGCGTCCAAAGGAGTCGCCTTCCACAAACACCTCGACCACAAACTCACGCTTATGATCCGGTCCAAGTTTATCGACCACTTTATATTGAATCGTCACAACACCATTCTTTTGCAGTAATTCCTGTAAAGCTGTTTTGTGATCCATCCCATGAGAGAAAGCACCGGAATCAATTTTTGGAAAGAGGATCTCTCTTAACACCTCAAGCACAACGTCCATTCCCTGGTCGACGAATACCGAGCCGATAAAGGCTTCGAACACATCACACAAAAGTGACGGACGGTTTCTCCCGCTCATCTGTTCTTCCCCTTTGCCGAGTCTTACAAACTCGTGTAGGTCGTACTCTTTCGCCAGCATAGCTAAACTTTCCGCACGCACGATCGACGCACGCATACGCGTCAGTTGGCCTTCAGGCTGGTCCGGGTATTTATTGTACAGGTGGTCGGATACTGTCAGTTCCAGCACCGCATCGCCGAGAAACTCCAGGCGTTCCAAATTTTTGATATTCTGTTCACGATGATCATTCGCATAGGATGAATGGGTAAACGCTTCGACCAGCACTTGCTCGTCATTAAACGTCACTCCAAACGTCTTTTTCACATGGTCCACTAATTTCTTTGTCATTTTTACTTCCCTCCTTTACGAAAAACACTATACCGCCTAATTATACTTGATTTCATGCGAAAAATAAACAAGGGAGTGCAAGGAAAATAGCTATTCCTCTCCCTGCTTTGAGTTCAGGTTGTGACCAGAACAAGAAAAACACGTCAGCTAGGACTTGATTTGATCGAAATCAGTATGAAGGGATGCTTTTTTTGAAGTCAGTGACCACTGGTGAGTGCTTCATGAATGAGTGATCCCTTATGAAAAAAGTAGTGCCCACCGAGCGGGTCTGGATGCTGGAGCTATCCCTATGGAGGCCCGGTAGTACCCGCTCGGTGGCGGACACGTTTTGAGCGGGCACTAAAAGCACTCTCTACTGGCCGCTCACGGATGTTTACTGTTTGAGTAGTCACTATAAGCCCCTTGTAGGTCCTACTCAGAATCCGCTCTACACTGACTGGTCATTAACAAGGGGGTCTAATGCTCGCTGGTGAACGGTCACTCCATGAGTGGGCACTACTCGAACCCGCTAGATCCCGCTCATGCATCGGTCTTTGTTGAGCGGGCACTAAAAATCAGGATGGGGAAAACTCAGAATAATCCATCACCGAGTGAGCACTTAGTATCGCCGTCAATAAACTAACCGGCCCTTTATAACGGTCATACTCGCCGGTCGGCGAGTATGCTCCCTTTAACCTTTATAATGATGTGGAAACTGACCGCAGCCGGTCAGTTTCATCGAATCAATATTTTTTGGTGTCCACTTACCTATTATATAGAAATGAAAATCACTAATATTGTCCGACGAAACACGAGTGGCTGCCTGTCATCCCTTTTTTGTAAGCGTTATAATTATCTGTAAAGACAAGGAGGAATGTATTTTGGTATTTGATTATCACGTCGCACAGAACGGTTCGGATCTAGGACAAGGAACAAAACAGGCTCCGTTCCTGAGCATCAACAAAGCTGCTTCTTTAGCTGTTGCAGGAGACACGGTCATTGTTCACGAGGGTATCTACCGGGAATGGGTCAAACCACAAAATCCCGGCCTGAGCAATAAAAGACGCATCACTTATAAAGCCGCTGATGATGAAAAAGTGGTCATCAAAGGTTCTGAACAGATAAAAAACTGGGAGCAGCTGGACGGTTCGGTCTGGAGAACGGTTATTCCCAACAGCTTCTTTGGTAACTACAATCCTTTCAAGGAAAAGATATACGGTGACTGGGTCGTTTATAATCCGGGCCGACACCTGGGAGACGTCTATCTAAACGGCAAGTCTTTCTACGAAGCCGAAACATTGGATGAAGTAAAAAATCCTGTCATCAAAGAGGAAGCGACAGAATTCTGGTCACGCGTAACTGTTCCGGCACATGACCCTGAAGGTCAGAAATTTGTCTGGTTTGCGGACGTCGACGAAGCAAGTACGACGGTCTATGCCAACTTCCACGACTATGACCCCAATGACGAGTTGACCGAAATCAACGTGCGTCAAGCGTGTTTCTACCCTGAAAAGACAGGCATGGATTACATCACGGTCCAGGGCTTTGAAATGGCTCAGGCCGCCACCCCCTGGACGCCTCCGACTGGTGACCAGCCAGGACTTATCGGTCCGCACTGGAGCAAAGGCTGGATTATTGAAAACAATGACATCCACGATTCTAAATGCAGTGGCATCAGTTTGGGAAAAGAAATTTCTACCGGAGATAACTACTACACTAAACGTCAGGACAAACCCGGCTACCATTACCAGATAGAAACCGTCTTTGAAGCCTTGAAAGTTGGCTGGAGCAAAGAGACAGTCGGGTCACACATTGTCCGAAACAATACCATCCATGACTGCGGTCAAAACGGTGTGGTCGGACATCTTGGCTGCATCTTCAGTGAAGTGTCCCATAACCACATCTACAATATCGCCATCAAACGTCAGTTCTACGGACATGAAATTGCCGGCATCAAGCTGCATGCGGCGATCGATACCCAGATCCACGACAACCGCATCCACGACTGCACCTTAGGCATCTGGCTAGACTGGCAGCTGCAAGGCACACGCGTCAGCCGAAACCTGTTTTACCGCAACAACCGCGACCTGTTCGTCGAAGTAAGCAGCGGGCCGTTCCTGGTCGACCACAATATCCTGACTGCCGACTATGCCCTGGACAATCACGCTCAAGGCGGCGCCTACGTCAACAATATCGTCAGCGGCCATATGGAACACCGTAAGATGCTCGACCGCTCTACCCCTTATCACGAACCGCACAGCACGGATATCAAGGGCTTCTCACAAGTTTACGGCGGCGATGACCGCTGGTTCAATAATATCTTTATCGGCGAAGAGGGCGTCGATGAAGTGGGCACCTCTCACTATAAGGGCTACACCACCTCACTGGAAGAATATATCGGAAATATCCATGGTGAAAAAGGCAGTGATCACTCAGCCTTCAATGTCGTCGAGCAGCCGGTTTACATTAACAATAACGCCTATCTGAACGGTGCCCTTCCCTTTGACCGTGAAGAAATGAATCTCGTTTCAGAACACGATCCCAAGATCAAGATTACTGAGGAAGGCAATGACGTTTTCCTTGAATTGGATCTTCCTGATGACTTTGAAGAGCTGAAAGGCGACATACAGTCAACAGACACACTGGAACGGGTCCGACTGACCGATGCCGAATTTGAAAACCCGGACGGCAGTGACGTTATCTTGAATAAAGACCTCTTAGGTAATATCAAAGAGGGACAAACAGTCTTAGGCCCCCTCTCTCAGCTGAAGAGGGGTAAGAACCGCATCAAGGTTTGGGGTTAAGCGATTCATCAAAAAAAGTGTACCGTCACTGTTTGAGCAGTGACGGTACACTTTTTTCATTTTAGGATTGCATCTTTTTATTTATCCGATTATTTTTTTGTTCATCGCCGCGAACGTAAACATTTCGACAAAAACGAAAAATTATTATATTAAATACTGATCTACTCTTTTTTACTTATATCAACTTATTGCGGATTCGATTGCCTGACGAAAGTACATTGGATAACTAGTGACATTTTCCGGGAAATTGCTACGATTCGTCAAATATGAAATCGTGTCGTCGGCTTTGATTTCGAAATGAACCGTTCCTTTTCCGCCTTCGGATTCGAACCATTCAAGGGTTCCGGTAGTTCCTTCGATTTCTACATTTTCAATATGAAGCGTGATGTTTTTTCCGTTGCCATGCGCGGACAACCAACCGTCTTCAAGCGATGAACGTTTTTCTTCCCGTACTGCAAGCCGTTCATTTGCTCCGTCTATTTTCGTAATCATAAATGTGATGACAACCACACCTATCATTACAAGCGCCATCATGGATAAGAACGCTATTCCTAAGTATGCCAGTGGTTTTTTCATTGTTCCACGTCCCTATTTTCTAATTTCGATCAAAGCACATCGTCAAACATTTCGGTATCTTCTTCCATACCTTCGGGGAAGGTGCTGTTGTATTTGCTTCCTTCCGAAATATCATTTTCGAAAAATACTGTTCCCTCGTATCTTTTTTCGTCTATTAAAAGACCGACAATGACGATAATGATAAGGATTCCGATGGCCAGCAATAACGTTGCGCCAATTGTTATAAATGTAAGACCCATGTATTTAAGTGGTTTTTTCATTCTATCTCGCCCCTTCTGATCATTGCATGAATGTTGCTTTTGAGTATTTTGCGATCGATGCTATTAAGGCGATAGCTACCATTGCTCTATAAAAAAGTCGCTGCGTGACCACGACCCTTTTTATGTATATACATTAATACTAAAAGACATGTAAAACATTGTCAAGTGAACACAGACATCGTTTTGATGCGATGACTTGATCCATGGGCTTATCCATGGTATTAAAAAGTTAGCAACAGAAACTTTGTATCTATTCACCATTTACATCCTGGTCGCGCATCAGGATAGATCTGAATGATGTACCCAATAAGTCGGTATCAATTGCTGTTGAATCTACTCAACGTTTTTCTCCTGTACGAGAGTTCCCATTTCTATAAAAAAAGAGTGTCTCAGGAGAATACCCTGGAACACTCTTTTTCAAAAGAGAGGATGAGATGATTTTGACCTCTCGTTTTTTTATTGGTATTTTAATCTATACCTCCTCCTTGGGTGACACCAATATTACTAGGATTCATCCAAGCGAGAACTATCACTAATAACGTCTTCTCTTAGTGTCATCTGTCTCTCTGCAAGTGTACTGAATGCTTTTTTCAATGGTTCTTTTTTTGCCTTTTCCGAACAGTCTTTTAACCACAAGCTTTTTGCATGCAAATCACAAATTTGCCCCAATTCAGTTTGAATGGTCTTTGATTTTTTCTTTACCTTTTTCACTTTTTTTGAAGGTAATATCTCTTTGTAGCCATTCGCAGCAAACCTTAAATTTTCCGCTTGTTTGCTTACCTCATTTAAAGCTTCATGATCCGAGTGATCCACTTGTTTAAATGATTTGAGTACCTTTTTCTTTCTCGAATCTAACCTCTTTTCAAGATAGGCATCCAAGTCTCGACTATCGGTCTTCTCCTCGTCAAATTTCAATTGGTTGATCGTCTCTTTAGTTTCTACAATCATATCTTCAAAGGCGGCAATCATACTCTTGTTCAAACGGCTACGCATCGATCGTCGACGTTCATTATGAAGATACCGTAACAAGTCAGCGTAGTCATCGATCAAATCAGGTTCTAGAAGGGCACGCTCGCCACATGATTCAATCAAGACGTCTGCCTCAATTAACGGCTCTAAACGGTATAAGGCATCTTGGATCAACTTAGTCGATTCCTCATAGGGTTCTTCGCCAATCAGGGGTTTAACAAAATGGAGCAAGGACCGCATCTTGCGCATGTCTACCCGAAAGCGATGCGTCAGTTTTGGTGAATAAGGGTTATTGCGGAAGTTTTCGTAAGACTGCTCCATAGCTTCTGCCTGACGCAAAAGCACGTCTTTCACTGGTTCAACTTTTTTAGCCATTTTTTTTTTAGATTTAGGATCTTCATCCCAAATGAGCGTGCCTTTTGTCTGGTCATTCTCATCTAAACGGACAAGGGCCAGACCGCCTTTTTTGAAAGAATAATCAGAACCCGTCAGTTCTTCGATCCAAATCCCTAAAGTAGGTTCGTGGCCTACACACACGACTAACGTTTCTGGTTCCAGCTGACTGATTTCATCCATCAAGGCTATAAAATCACCATTGGCTATAAATTCTTTTTCTTCTGCTTCTTTCCATTCCAGTTGTTCAGTCAGGATAGTGGCTGTTTGTTTCGCCCGTTTCAGTGGGCTTGTCCATACTTTGAGATCCTTGTCCGTTTTTATTTCTGCTTTGATTGAAGTGATGAAATCAGTGAACTCTTTTTTTCCCTTTTTCGTCAATTGACGTTCAGCATCTTCTTTGTTCGACGCTCGATCTTCGGCTCTACCATGGCGTATCAGCAGTAACTCTATTGACATAACAATCTCTCCTTAATAAAAACGTGTTCTGATGAATCTATCCTTTTTCAGTATATCAAATCGCCGGAATAAAATGAAAATATAGAGCCTCAAGCAGCTGAAACAGCATAAAACGGCTCTTCGCATCATTAAGCATGAGGAAGAGCCGTTTTATGCTGTTTATTTTATTTACCTCCCATTCGTAAACGAGTGAGTATTCGTTAGTTCAAGTTTGTTTTCACCCCGTACTCGTTCACTCTACTGCCTCTTCTACCATACTAGGCAACTGATTCAATAACATCTCCAAATAAAATCCGCCATCTCCTAGTTCTTCTTCAAACTCTTCCAGCACGTCTATATCGTTGAAGTGCCACCATTCTGATGCAATAGGAATCATATCCGCTTCAAACATATAAGCCTCCAGTCTTATGGCTTCTTCGTTTACATGGTCCTGATATGGAATGTCCTGCCACTCTACACGATCACGTGCAGCTATAGGACGTATGAGCATAGCAGCCGCTGTACTTAACTCGAAGATTGGCGAATACATTTCGTACACTGAATACTCTGTTATTTGGGGAACGATATAGTTGTCTATGATTCTATCTTCCATTGAGCTAATACTCGCTAATGTAACATCAACAGCTAATCCTCTTTGATGGTTTGAAACTCCTCCGTTAATGAACCAGTTCATTGTCCAAGGTTCTGCAGTTAGACCATCTCTGATGTTATCATCTTCTTCAGCTAAAGCAGATAATTGCTCATTGACGAGCTGCTGGACAGAATACGGACGGAATGTTTCCATAACAACCAGCGTTTCATTGTTTTCCAAAGCCGCTTGCTGAGCTTCAGCAATTTTTTTGGCTGTACTGTAAATAATCGGCATGATGAATTCTTCTTTTCCCAAGCGTTCATTATACCCATGTCCTTCATACAATTTCTCCCCAGTTATCCCAGGAATATCCATGAATGAAGATCGGAAAGTAGAAGCGTAGTTATTCGGGTTATCGTAAATGATCGATGGGATGACATCTGGCAGATTTACTAAAACCAGACTATTATCGATCCATCCTTCTTGATTGTTTGTATGGATTCTCCACCAGTTTCCCTGTTCTTCCAATACATAAAAGGGAGTTCCTGCTGGTAGCGTATCGAAAACAGCTGAATTTTTTGTAGCAGATGCATGCAGCATTGTTTCTACAGAAGTGTATCCTCCTGCACCTAAAACAGGTAATTCAAAAGGACTGTCTTCATAGCTTACAACAGTTTGCTCGGTCGGCTCTTCTCCACTGGGACTTTCTTCTTCTATTTCATCTATAGGGTCGTCATCTTGACTGAGTTCATCATCTGCAAGTTCTTCTATTTCTAATGTCGTATTGTCAATCTGCTGGGACGCCAAATTTCTTTTGCTAAAAATAATAGCTGATAAACCAATTATGAGAGCTATACTGATAAAGAGTAACATTAAAATTAGTTTTTTCTTTTTATACATATTCAAATCTCCTTCTATGTAAATCGTAATACTTACGTTTTAGGATACCCTAAACCTTGTATGTAGTCAATTTTCCCACTAAGAAAAGAGTGATTTAGATTTTAATACCTAAGGCTAAAACGGCATACCCGACCATCAAGGCAATCATAAAACCAAATGCTGTTATGACTAACGCAGCTTTTTTGTTAGACACTAGCAATGGGAAAATGCCATCCCCGCTTGTTGCGATGCCCGCTGCAATTAAAGCCGCTATCGGAAAATTTGGGATAGCTAAAAAGGCGACCGCAACAGAAATCATCCCGCCACAACCCGGTGCCGCGCCTATGATGGCAGCAATGGCTATGACAACGAAAGCTGATGACGTCATCCACGCATCAAAAGTTTCTGGTCCTACCAAAATATCAATAATATAGTTAGCAATCAATAGTCCAGCAAATACAAAAATAATGACAGTAGAAATATCGAATACGGCATGTAATAACGTTGCTCTCATATTATTGTCACGAGAACAGTCATGTCCTTTGTAAGTGAATTTGTACACAAGATAATAAATGATCGAAAAAATTGGAAATAAAATGGCTACCCAAACGGATAAGTCATCATAACCTGTCAGTCCACCACCCCATAAAGCCATTATTGATCCGGGCAGCAAAAAAGCACTAAAAGTAAGAATGAGATAAAATCCGATATAATCAACTATGACATGTGACAGGGTTTTTGCTTTACTTGAGTGGTGGTCTTGTTGTGTTATTTTTTCTGGAGTCTCAGGCGCGTCGATTTTTATTCCAATCATATCAACGAGATAACCAAATATAATAGCGACAATAGCGCCTACTAAGTTGACAATAAAAAATGCTTTAAGATTTGCAGCAACACTCGCCTCATCAGAAGCCCCTAATAACACAAAGGATCCTTCTCCTAATGTTGCAATAAATGCAGCAAATAACCCACCAAAGGATATTTTTTGATTTTTATACATTGATGAAACCACAATGGTTGCCCCGCATCCGGGTATCAACCCTAATAACGCTCCGATAATCGGGTGAGACCCACTCGGTCCTATTTGATTATCTCCTGAGAGTTTCCCTCGTAATGCATATGTAATTAAACTAACGCCGATAATTGATATGGAGACATATCCCCCTATAACACCGGCAGCTTCAAGCGTGTCCAGTATGAAGCTCCATACATTAAAATCCATATAACGCCTCTTTCTTCCCTTATTGAATAACTGATTACCTTAAAAATTATACATGATAATGATTCTCAATGTCAATTAGAATTAAAGCCTGTTCTGTGAAAAAAAAGGTTGAACACAGCTGTAGATATTGAACTAACAGCGTTTATTGAATCAGAAAGAATGGAGACATAATCGTGAAAAAAAGCACAAAAAACGATTAAAGGTTAAATACATCCCTAGCGAAGGGATTATTCAAAGCAAATATCTTAGTGTAATTATATGTAGTTAAAAACATTTTGAATAAAAACCGTATAGCAGCATGATAAAGTGAACATAAGAATGCACCCTCTTCTCAGTCTATCTCCTGAGAAGAAGGTGCAAGGATCATCGTATCTGTTCCAGAGCAGCTTTACGTTCTTCAACTTATTCTTTGACGTACTTTTTCTCGAAGCAGACATGGCCGGCGATCTGTTTGGCCGCATCTTTAGGGTGCTCGTAGGACCAGGCGCCGTTATCCATACGCTCTACGCCAGTATCGATATGGTAATACGTCGCTTCACCCTTCCAAGGGCACGTGTACTGCTTGTCGCTTTTCTTCAAATACTCGACCTTGACGTCTTCTCTGGGGAAATAGTGGTTCTTCTCCACGACCTCCGTATGATCACTTTCTGCGAGCACAACATCTTTGAAAATTGCTTTCATTTTATACCTTCCTCTCTCAAATCCATCTAATAATCATCAATAAATGATCGAACAACACTTTATTCTTATCATTTATTATACTCTGAAGATCAGGTTTATTTAAAGTTTAAGGGCTCGAAAACGAACGATTACCGCTAGCCTGTATCGCCTGCAACCAGATTCATTGCAACTTACGCCTGAATTGACTAAAATTAAGATGTTGACTGGCACCGCTGGTCACTTTCTATAAAAAAATTCACGTTATGGAGTGAGAACATGGACCGTTTTTTTAAATCTTTATTTATGCTGAACATCATTTCATTGTTATTGACCATTGCCTATAACCTCTTTCCCGGAGAGAACGTCTTATGGAACGGTTATGGCCTGATACTGATCGTGACGTTGACCAGTAATATCGTGGCCAGTATGATTGGCAGTCGGTACAGAAAGCTGGATATAACTTATCTATTATTGTCGAGTATCGGCATGCTGTTCGTGATGCTGGTGAACACAGGCGCTTCTTTAACCCCGACGAATGAGACGTCCACAAGCGTTGTGTCGATCATTATGCTCTTATCACTTTTGGTAGTGGGCGCGGTAATCACCCGTTCACCGCTCATACATACAACAAAGCGACAGACGAGCGCTACCCTATCAGCTGATCGACCAGAAAAGAAAACAGGAAAAACAGCCAGAAAAGTTCTGTTGGTTTTTTTGGCTCTCTCGCTACTTATCGGGGCCATTATGGCCATTATCATGGTAACGAACATCAGTTTTAGAGTAACAGAAGTCCTTATTTCCCAGTACAGTTTGTTTTACAGTTTTATTTTCCTCAGTATTGCGGCTCTTTTCCTGAAGCTCTCTATATATAAAAGGCGCTCGCTTATGAGTTACGCGGTTATATCATTAGGGATCGGTCTGTTTGGTGTTTTTGCTTTGCCGTTTATGTCTATCCCTGCTTTATTGAATGAAGCTGAAAAGAACTATACCGAAGCCTTCGGAAATGAATGGCAAACGGTTGGAGAAAACGAGCCAGCTTTTAGAAGTAATCCCGTGTCGATTCCAGCTTACTTCTTTGGCATCCCTTCAACTAAGTATAATCTTACAGAGGATGTCCTCTTTTACGAAGGGACTGAAGGTGTGGACGCAGGACTGGAACTGCGGTTCGACGTGTATACGCCCCCAGAGGATGCAGCCAACCTGCCGGGCGAGCGGTCCACCCTCATCCGGATTCATGGTGGGGGCTGGGACGTAGGAGACAAAGGCTCCGAAAACTTTGCCCAAATGAACAAATACTTTGCGGCTCAAGGATACGTCGTTTTCGATGTGCAGTATGGCTTGAATGACCAGGATCAGTTTATCGAGTTTTTGACTGTGCCTGATGAAGTCTCCGGGGATTTTTCCATAGACGATATGGTGCGCCATTTGGGACTGTTTACGACTTATTTGGCAGATAACCATGAAGATTATGGAGCTAACATCGACTCGGTATTCCTTTCGGGTGCTTCGGCTGGTGGACAGCTGGCAAACGCGGTAGCATTGGGATCATCCAGTGGTCAGTACACCGATCTGATCGATACTCGAATCACTGTCAATGGGATCATTCCTTTTTATCCTGCCAACGGTCTATCTCACTACCGAAACATTGGTGGCGAGGATGAACTGGTCGATCCCGCCTTGTTGGTGGAAGCAGACAGTCCGCCTGCGTTGGTGTACCAAGGGGATAAAGACGGCCTTGTAGACCCACGCGTAGCAGAACGATTCAGAGAAGCTTATCTGGACAAGGGTAATACGGAGATCGCCGTCATCTGGATGCCTTATGGCGCACATGCGAGTGATATTTACTTCCCTGGCTTTTACAATCAGACCTTTATCTACTATATGGAAAGGTTTATGTATGAGTATAAGTAAAGCACCCTATTCTTTCCCTGTGGATGACGCTCACTGCCAGCCAACTATGATACCGGGTCATGATCGGTCAGCATCACCTGGAAGTATTTCTCTCCCCTCTACAGCAAATGAGAAGGTCTTTAATCAAAAATGATACGAAAAACATAACTTCAATCGGTCGAATAGTGTAAGGAAAAATGAGCCCATTTTAATTTTTCATCTTTCTTTTGATGTCGGCAATATATTATGGTATTCTATTAAAATCTGTGTAATAGTGTTTCGCAGAATATACATATCGATTCTAAACTGATACGAGCAGAATCGATTCAGAACCCATTGGAGGAAAAGAAAATCAGAGGATCGTTAAAAATGCTCTCACTTGTCCCGTTAACTTTAGTCATCGGTGCATGCGGAAATGAAGAAGGAAGTAACCAGGAAGAAGCAAATCTTGGAGAACAACTAGACTATACGATCACAGGCATGGAGCCTGGATCAGGTATTGCAGAAAACTCACGTCAAGTGCTTGACGCATATGATAATTTAGAAGGTTGGGAAATCAAGGAAAGCTCTACAGCTGGTATGTTGGCAGCTTTGGACCAGGCAATCAGTCGCGAGGAACCGATCGTCATTACAGGTTGGGCGCCGCATTTTGTATTTGAAACGCATGATTTGAAATTTCTAGAAGATCCTCAAAATATCTTAGGTGATGTAGAAGATATTCATACGATGGCTCGAGTCGGACTTGCAGAAGATATGCCCGAAGCGTATGCCGTACTTGAAAAATTCAGCTGGACTGTGGAAGATATGCAGACAATTATGGTCGATGCGTTAGATGTCGATTTCGAAGAAGCTTCACAGAACTGGATTGCTGATAACCGCAGCGTAGTTGACAGCTGGATCGAAGGCGTCGATGATGTCGATGGAGAATCACTGGGTCTTGTTTCTTTCCCTTGGGATACAGAGCGAGCATCTAGTCAAGTGATTTCACTGGTGCTTGAAGAGATCGGTTATGATGTGACGGTAACGAACGTTGACCCCGCTATCTTGTTCCAGGCTCTTGCAACTGGAGAAGCTGATGCCACTGTATCCGTCTGGTTACCCACAACACAAGGCTTCTTTGTTGATGAATACGAAAATGAATTGGATGATTTAGGCGTCAATATGACGGGTACTCAAGTTGGGTTCATTGTTCCTAAGTATGTAGACATCGATTCGATTGAAGATTTACCTGGTTTAGATCAGCAGTAGTCATTGGCTGTGAAGTATAACCGGTTAATCAAAATAAATACAGGAGTCTACCTTTGCGTAGCCTCCTGTATTTATTTTGTTATTCAGTCAAATTCAGTTCAATAAGAAATAGAAATTTCTTGCAATGCATTAGAATTACTCGACTCTGCCCCACCGCTTACAAGATTGTACTATCAAGAATTTCAGAAGGTATGTCATTCCCAATAAATACCTTTAATAACCTATGACTTCACTTGAGACTCCACTAAAAGTTTTATCGCTGATTTCTTTGACATTCATTTGACACGCTTTATGATTACTTTTCAATCAACATTTGTAAAACTCCTCTATGATTTTTGATGGTACCTGCAGAGTTAAAAAAGCATCAGCCAATACCCGGCATATGTTGACTAGACTCAATGTTTATCGGGTGTTATATTGCACGTGTCTCTTTATTTATTCCGCCAACTATAGTCAAACCCATGGTTATTAATTCTGTCATTGCAACCCTTCATCTTATGTTATAATGTGTCTAAATATAGATTACGCACGCCTATTTATTATATGAAAACGAAGGAGCATTAAAATGGACGATAAATTCTTTAAAATTGGAAAAAATATATTACTACTCTTTTTAATAATCTTTATGGGCAGCCAGATCAGCTGGTTTTTTACCCCTTTTCGTATTGCCTTTCAAACGATGTTTATTCCTCTCGTTCTATCTGGATTTCTATTTTACCTGCTCCGGCCGTTTGTCAATCTACTGAGTAAAAAACTGCCTAGGGGCGTCTCCATTCTTATTATGTATGTCATATTAATCGGAGGTATTTTGTTCAGTTTGGCTCTTCTTGGCCCGATTCTACAGGAGCAGATGATCAGTTTAGCTACTAATATACCAGCTATTATTTCCGGAATTGAGGACTGGGCTCTTGAAATTGATTTATTTAATCGCATTAGTCAGCTTCAGGATGGACAGTTTATTGACATAGAAGGTTATATTAAAACAGCAACAGACACACTGAATAGTATGGGAAGAGGTCTGGTCAGCGGATTTGGCTCACTGATTGGAACTGTAGCCAGCGCTCTATTTGTTCTGGTTCTCTTGCCCATTCTCTTATTTTATTTGCTAAAGGACTCGAGTAACTTTCAAAATGACTTTGTCAAGCTGTTTCATACAGAACAGCAAGCTGAAGTGCGTAGAGTGTTAAAAGAGATTGATTACACGCTCTCCTCTTATATTCAAGGACAAGGGATTGTTTGTCTTTTTGTAGGGATTCTATGTTTTATCGCATTTCTTCTGATTGGCCTGGACTACGCCTTGCTTCTGGCAGTGATAGCCGGCTTGACAAATATCATCCCCTATTTTGGCCCTTGGATTGGAAGTATCCCCGCAGTAATGGTCGCTTTGTTCACGTCTCCAATTGTAACTTTGCTGACTGTCGGAGCTGTAGTGGTAATTCAGCAGATAGAAAGTAACCTCATTGCCCCTCAAGTTATTGGAAAAAAATTGAAGATTCATCCTTTGACAATTATTTTTCTTATTTTAATTGCAGGACAATTAATCGGACTCATCGGAATGATTCTGGCGGTGCCCTTTTACGCATCCTTGCGCGTTTTAGTGATTCACGGTATCGAAATTTTAAAACTTAGAGTCCACACAAGAAAAAAACTTCAGAATAAACAGCTTTAACTGCATACAGAAACAGGCATGGAACCTGGATCAGGTATTGCAGAAAACTCACGTCAAGTGCTTGACGCATATGATAATTTAGAAGGAGAATCACTAGGTCTTGTTTCTTTCCCTTGGGATACAGAGCGAGCATCTGGTCAAATTATTTCCCTGGTGCTTGAAGAGATCGGCTATGATGTGACGGAAACGAGCGTTGAGCCTGCAATTTTGTTCCAGGCTCTAGCAACTGGTGAATCTGATGCGACTGTAGCCGTCTGGTTACCCACAACACAAGGATTCTTTGTTGATGAATACGAAAACGAATTGGATGATTTAGGCGTCAATATGACGGGTACTCAAGTTGGTGTCATTGTTCCTGAGTATGTAGACATCGATTCGATCGAAGACTTACCTGGTTTTGATCAGCAGTAGAAATTGGCTGTCTAATATGACCGGTTAAACAAAATAAATACAGGAGTCTACCTTTGAGTAGCCTCCTGTATTTATTTTTTTGTAGTAGAAATCAGTTCATAAAGTTAAATTTTAATGATATTTTGAATTGTTAAACGATCAGTCTTACGTCTTCGATGCGATCGAAAACACATTTTTAACTAATTTCTGGGTATATTGAAGTCTGAAAAATCATCATTTCATAATACTCATTTTAAATGCTAGGACTAGTTGACTTCAGTTTTTAGGTCAAAACACATATGTCCGGTTATGCTCTTCTCTGCCTTTTTAGGGTTCTCATAAGACCGGTCACCTTCTTCCATACGCTCTTCGCCAAAGGCAATATGGTAAGTGGACCCTTTCCAGGGGCACGTGTACTGCGTATCACTTTCAGCAAGAAGGGTATCGCTAAATACTAATTTTCGGATATTTTGGAAAAAAACTCTTTTGATCTATTTTTAGAATGGTGAATCAGGCTCTCACGGCAGAATAGGGATTTGTAAAACTTTTTCTCCATAAAAAGTATGCATTCCAAGTTTATATTGTCTCTTTTTGCTTTATGCTAGTTTTCGGCTGTCATAGTAAAGAACACTTACTCATTATTAGATGAGTAAGTGTTCAGCTTCAAAATTATCTGTTTCTAATAGGTTCAATTGTATCTAGAGCCAACTTTAATTTATCATAATGAGAAATTAACCAGTCAAAATGCTGGTGATCTTTGTTTCTATCGTATAAATCTGTAGTAGTGGAATACAATACACGTTTAGCAGTAGTACTGGGTTTACTTGTATACCAATCCAGCTCAAAGCCAAATATTTCTTCTATTTTTTCTTTATGGTTTTCTATAGATTGAAATACTTTTTGGTTATTAGCATATATACCTACGCGAAGCGTTCTTCTGTTTATGACATTATAGAAAATATGGTAATCTTTGTTACTATTACATACTACATACCAATTATGAGATTGGGGAGTCTCTGGAGTAATCTCTTTATCTCTATTAATTTCAATACAATAATTGACGTACTCTGTCCAAAAATCCAGTTGGAACTCAGAGGTTGTGATTTTTGCGGTATCTTTATTTTCTTCATCGTCAAGCGGTAATGTAATTTCTTCAGGGATTTCTGGAACCTCTGCCCTGTCATCTTTAACAAAATCAATATGCAAAAAATCAAGCATTTGATTTTCATTTTCAAAAGAGAAATCCCAACGTTTTTCCATGAATTTTAGCAATGTAATTCCACGTTCAAGAATAGTATCAGCAGTCCATTCGTTTTCATTAGATACTTCGATTTCTGAATGGGAGCCATCTCTATAACCTCTTCGACCAGTTGTTCGAGGAGATTTTTTGTCCGGAAAGCTGTCATTTTGCAATGAAGAATTGACACTTTGAGACAGTGGGAGCAAGTTCCCTAAAGATCCAGACAGTAATTTTATCTCGTTATCCGAATATGTTCTGAATTGATTTCTCCAATACCATTTTGTTGGTGTCTGAGGTAGGATATGTTCAATCGATACTCTGTCTTTTTCTATTACTGTAAAAGGTTTCCACCCTACTTTTTGAATACCTGTTTGTTCACCTTTTTTATACTCATATTCATAAAGGACATATCTTAAATCTCTCCAAGAATAAAAGCCGTCATGTTTTGAGAAACGAGTGTCCATTTTAGCTGAGAAGTTTTTCAAGACAACATTTAGATCTTCACTCACGGTCTGATTTAATGACTGTATTATATCGTGAACGTCGATTTCTCCATTGTAAAGAGAACGGCCTGCTCGATAGTAATAACTGCTCTTATAATTTGATTGTAATGTACCCATTCTGAAACAAATAAAGATAAAACGCTCAACAGCTGAGAATAAAGAGACACGCTCATCTTCTGTAATATTCAATTCAGGCAGTAAAGAAAGAGCTATGATAGGTCTGAAATAGCCTATTCCAATTCTGTTTAGTCTTCCAAGCCATATTTTTTCTTCAGAGCTCAAATCGCTCTGTTCAGGGAAATGTGTCAAAAACCAGTATTGAGAGATGTCTTTTAAACTATTAACGTACGAACGAATTTCTAATGGCGTCAATTTACTTACATTGATTGAAGGAGCCTCTTCATAATTTTCTTCAGTATCATCTTCAATTATGAGGTCATCAGTAATAGGTTCAGTCGTTTCTTCTTCTAACAATACAATATGTTTGTCGTATATGTTCAGTGCCGAGAATTTTTTTAGAAGAACATCAATATAATCCGTACCTGTATTACGCGTATACTGAAAATAAATAGACCAATGTGCTCTTAAAAAATCATCATCGGCTAAAGGTGTATTCTGATTTCTACCTAACTGATAATAGACTTCTTTCCAGGCATTGTTAACTTGTTTTCTGAGTTCATCTTTGTCGGTACTGTCCAGCTGATTATTATCATACAAAGTAGTCAAATAAATAAGGCGGTTTTTTAGTAATTCCAAGTTAGACAATTTTTTTCCGCGGTTGTTCATGGTTTCGAATGCAACATAGACGTCATAATCTTTCTCAATTTCGTGGATGTTAAACATCAACTGAAAGGTCAGCTTCTGGTAAAGATTTTCTATGCCGTCGATTCCTTCTAGCACATAGAGATTAGCTAGGCAATCCGAAAAGAATGTTTTAGCAAATTTTAAATTTTTAGTGTAATACGTTTCTATTAATGTCCCACTATGAGGCTCATTAAACACTTCATGTGTCAAATAATCAGCACTAGGGTTATCTATTTCATAGCCGAACAAATAGGTTGTAACTATATTATGAGGCGGTCTTTTTTGCGAAATATACTTAGAGCGTATAGATGCCAAAGTTTCATAATTAATAACGATCTCATCTTCAGATTTTCCTTCGTTTACTTCTAATTGTTTAATAAACGATAAAATCTCATTCATTAAAATAGAGAATGTTGTCAATCGTTGTTGTCCATCAACTACGTGGTATGCTTTGTATCCTCTATTGTGGATCAACCATTGGTCATTGGTCCAATGACGTGTCTCTGATTTTGGGATCTCTTTTAAAGAAAGTAGTCCCGTATAGTGGTATCTATCCTCCTGCAAATGCATGACATCATCCCAGAAATCTATGAGCTGGTTTTTTTTCCAGGCGTACCCTCTTTGATAGTCCGGTATTCTAAATAATTTATTCTGAAACAAATCCGAAAACGATTCTAATTCACTCAAGTTGACACCTACTTATTCCATGATTTTTATTTAATACTAGTTGCATCTATTTATTACCGTTACTTATTAAAGTATAGAATACTTCTGATTTTATTACAATGTAGTAATGGCTGAATGCGGTAGAATATAGGTACAGAATAGTTCTATTGGATTAAAAAAAGAGTTTTAAAATGAATGAAAAACCCATTTTGTAATAAGATAACTTATTACAAAATGGGTTTTTGTTAATCAAAGTTCGTGTATTTTACATTCGATCCTTTGCTCTTATTAACTGGATATTTATGTCCATTTTCATTTAACTTTTTCTTAATGATATTTTTAACATCCAAGTTTAAATCAGAACTTAACATGAGAGAATAAATCAAAATGTCCGCCAGTTCTTTTTCAATGTCATTCTTATTTTTCTGAATAGCGTCTTCGCTTTCTTTCCATTGAAAATTTTCAAGTAATTCGGATGCTTCTAAAGATATCGAGATAGCCAAATCTTTGGGATTATGAAATTGGCGCCAGTCTCTCTCATCGCGAAATTCGTTTATTAAAGTAATTAATTCAGTTATATCATCCATTTATAGAATCTCCCCTTGTTTTTGGGCTTCGAGCAATGCTTCTCTGAGCTCTTTATCAACAGCATAAATATAAAGACCATTTACACCCCGAGTCAGCAAAACATTTAACTCGTTTTTCAAAAAGATATCGCTAAATTTCTTTTTCGAACCATCTTCTAGTGTCCTGTTTCTAGTAGCTTTTTTATTTGAACTAGCATCTGGATTGTATTTGATTTCACCGTTTCTGTATATAACAGAGGGACCAATTATTACCCCAGCATAATTTAAGTCGAAACCTTGAATAGTAAAAGTAGATCCGACTTGATTAATTGTCTGTTCCTGCTCAGCCCATGCCATCCCTTTGTTTTTCTTTTTAATATCTTTTGGTTCATGACCAAGTAAATTCCAAGGTTTGCTCCAATCACCTATTTTCACTTTCCAGTACTGATCATTCTCATCGAGATTTGCTGCATGATACGGCCAATCATAAGTTGCTAGTAATCTTGATAATCCGTTGTTTTTATCAGAGGCTTTATTATTGATGAGTTGTTCTAAATGTCTTGGAGATTCTAAAATTTTCAAGTCATATATATCGTCATAAGGAATGTTGTTAATTGTTTTCTTGTCAATTATATCTCTAATCCACTTTATAGTGTCTTTGTTGGAATTAATTCTGATTTGGTTTCTCAATTCGATATAATTTTTATTTGCTAAAGCTTTACCCTGATAATCAATAAGTTTATGTTCTTCCCAATATTGTTCAGTGGTGAGTATTTGGTTCTTGTCAAAAATCAGTATGACGACTTTTGCTCTAGCTAATATGTCATCTAAATGATTGTTACCTTTATACGACTGTTTACCTTGGGTAAGAAGCAAGTGTCCTTCATCAATTAGAACAATATCAGCTTTCTCATCAGTACTGAATTTATTAATAAAGCTGGTCGGTTTCATAACGCTTGGATCATAACGTTTTGTTACGCCTAATTTTTTCATTATCTGATCGTAAATGAGTAGCTGTTCATCGTGATTAACTAGTAGATAGTTATTAGTAGAACGAAATATCGGATCCTGTTCTTCAGTATATTGAAATAAATCATAGAATAAACTACTCAATAAAACAGTCTTACCTGTTCCGGCTTCTCCATCAACGAAAATGAGTTGACTATCTAAATCACGTGTTAGTGCAGAAACAATCTTGTGATAAATAATCGTTTTAGCATCCATTTGTTCTCTGGTCAACTTGTGAAAAGGAGAAGCTTTAAATAGAGCGGAGTCTTTTATTACACTCTCAATTGGAAACAACTTTCTGTTTTTACTTCTTAATTTCTTCCAGACCTTAGAAAAAATATCATCTAGGTACTGAGAAGTATAATATTCGTTTTGCTCATTGCTTCTTCTGTTATAAACCGTACTTATTCCATCAACGCTGGATAGATATAACATCAGGCGATTTTCAATATCTAATGTTAACGACTTATTAAACATCTCATGTCCCACAACAAACATTTTGGCATCAGATGCAGACTTCATAATAGCCCAGTCGTCTCTCTCTTTTGAGTCAGTGTCAATATGTTCAATTGTTCTTCTATAAATATCAGTTGTTTCTCCTATGTATACAGAAATGCCTGACTTTTCTCTATGATTAATGATATAAACGGTTGGATAATTAAAAATTAATCGATTATTTTCTTTAGAGTTATCTTCTCTAATTACATCAATACTCTTAATACTATAATCCATTTCATAAATAACTGGAGAATTTATTTTCATTCTAGATCACCTCACTTTAAGTGTTGTTAAATTTAATATATCACAAAAGTGTAATAGTTATGAGATTACTTTAAATACTTCCATATACCGCCGCTTAAATCCTTATCCATTTTGTCAAATCTATAACCAATTTTGAGATATAAGCCTCTACTTCACAATTCATGAAATAGAGGCTTACGCTGATTAATTATTACTATCGTTGTTTAAAATTTCTAATGCCTCTTCCAAACTCTTCCCGCTATAATCTTGAGCTTCCAGCCACTGTCCAGTGAATCCTTTGGGTACAAAGGCACCGATGATCATTCCGGGGATAACGGTCTCCACGTCATGCGGTGCTTTTTCTCCGCCCAGGTCTGTTTTGATCCAGCCGGGGTAGACGGAATTGATCATGACGTTTTTGGCTTTCAGTCTCCCAGCGTAGTCCAGGGCGAGTTTATCCAGCGCGGCTTTTGACGCAACATAAGCCCCTATTGCCGGCTGGTTCTTGACGATACTGGTGGTGTTGATGATGCGTCCGAATTTTTGTTCCAACATGCCCGGCAGTAACTTCTCTAACAGGATCATTGGAGCGATCACATTGATCTGATACGTCCGGACATACTCACTGGCATCCACTTGCCATTGAGGGTTCTGAAACTTTGACATGACGCCTGCATTGTTGAACAGAATATCCACCGTTGCTTTTTCTAAAACCGTATCGGCCATTTTTCTGACTTCTTCTTCATTCGACAATTCTGCCGCTACAGCAAAAACGTCCACACCAAGTCCTTTGATTTCTTCGACTAAGTCTTCTGTGTGCGCCAGATCCCGGCTGTGGACGATGACATTCGCCCCTTGTTTCGCCATGGCGAGTGCAATCTCCCGCCCGATTCCCCGGCTGGCTCCAGTGACGAGTACCCATTTGTTTTTGACATCTAACATGTTTTTTCCTCCTTGTTTAAGTAATAAAGTTTTCACTAAATCAATTTTCTACTGTTACACATTTGGACGATCCAGTTTATTCGTCCGCTTAAAATAAGTATACTCTTTTTGGAATCGCTTACGCAAGGAATGAGTGGTTCGAGCAGCACTTACGGGTGCCTGTTTTTTCTATAAGGAGATTCTGTAGTGAGTTACTTTTATATGGCAATGACGTGAACGAAGAGTGATCGAGTTAGGTGCCCCCCTCCTATTCTTGATGTGAGTGAACAGCTGAAGTCATGTAACAAAAATGGCAGGGAATCAGACGGATCCGTCTGATTCCCTGCCTAAAATGTATCATCCTTCGAACTTGCTTTTATCAAATCTGTATACGGCGTAGCCCTTTTTATTGTCATCCACTTTTAGGGATAGTAAGGGTATATTATAAAATACCGCACCAGCGAGTCCATTTCACCTCACTGGTACGGTAGCATTGGTTTTGATTCTTTTAGGCTCATAGTCAAAGGATTGCTGTTTCGTGTAACCTGTGATCCTTTGCTGAACTGCCGTATATGCAGCTATGCATCCACCAGTTACACATGCAGCAATAGATGCTAGTTCTTCACAGCGCTAGGTAACTTCTTCTCCCGATTGCATTCAATAGTTTAGTCGGGTAGAGCATGGCTCCCCTAAAGATTATCTTATACCGTTTCAACTCATTTATCCTGACCAGCGGTCTTATAGCACATGTTTTATTTTTGAAGAGGTTATTATGCGGCTACAGTAATTAAGATATTCAGTACAAGTAATCCGACACTCACGATCGTGATGGCCTTTTTGATATGATAGGGTTTGTTTTCTCCGGAAAAATAAAAGAAAAGGAACAAGCCTGTTGTTACGATACTGCCTAAGACCGCAAGTGCTATATTTCCTTGCAATTCCAGCATTTGACCAATCAATTCTAAGACAATGCCAATGGCTGATGAGTAAAACAACGCCGACCAGATCTCGTTTTTATAGACATCAGAATCTTTGGCGATCCACTGGGTTGGAAATCTCTTTACCAGATATTGTATGCCCACCCCGATCAATCCGCCTATGACACCTAACCCGGTCACGATAGCGACCCCTAAAGATGCCACCCCGGGATTGGCCTCAATGAGTTCAGCGATTTCCGGTTCCACTGTAAGCTCTGCTGTATTCAAACTGATCACGACGGACGCGATCAAAACAACACTAAAAACAGTGAGTGCTAACCATGGAAATCTTTTTTTGTTCATCTTTACGTTCTCATTCATTTGTGTTCCCTCCAAAATTTACAGTTATCATAAAACATCTTGTTTGTTGAATGCATAGTAGGACAGTCCTAAAAACACCCCAACATACACCACATTAACGATCGCGGAAAAGGGTAAACTTAAGCCGTCAATGTACGTCATGCGTCCCGGCAAATAATTTTCTAAACTCCAATTAGCCATTAATAAATACTTTGCCAGATCCGTTTGTGATGCTAAGTATTGAGTTAACCCGGCCCCTAAAAATATAGCGCCTAGTGTAGCACCTAGGGATAATGAGGTGTTTCGCGTGATGGTTGATAGCGTAAACGCCAGAGATGAGATAATGACTAAATAAACCAGGTTACTGGCCACTAAGCCGGTAAAATAGCTTATAAATTGCACATGCTCATAGCTGCCATTCATCGTCATGAAGACATATTCCGATGTTGGATTCATATCTGTGGTCAGTAACGAGAAGATCGTCGTCGATAAATATAACAGTCCATAGTAAAAGAACGCCAACAGTAAGGTCGAGATGTATTTAGCAGTCAATATTTTTGTTCGGGACTGGGTACGTATCAGTAGCATTTTAATGGTGCCCATAGAGAATTCCTTTGATACCATAGCACTCGCTATGATCGTTACAAAAATACCTATCAGTGCATTCAAACTTGATGCCTCGACTAAGCGGCTATAAAAATTGTTTGCTGCAGGTGGCTCGATATCTTCGGCTGAATGATAACTGAGTCGCTCTATCTCGTCTTGATTGATACTCACTGTAATGCTGTCGCTAAACGATAACTCTGTGTCTTGAGTGAGCAATTCTTCTGTTTCTTCCTGCAAGGTGTTTATTTGCTGGGACACGTCACTTTGCCAATCTTCACTGTATGTACTCGACTCGCTTGCCTGTTCATTATCGAAAATCAGAGGCATAAAACTGAGCAACGCTGCAATGCCTACAATAACTATCATAATAATAATGTTACTTTTTCTTGAAAAAACTTTTTGCCATTCGTTAATAATTAGGTTTATCATAATATCCTCCTTTTATTCAGCAGTCAGATGCATAAAGCGGTCTTCGAGCGAGTGGTTTTTCGGTTCCACACTGTATATCCCGATAGCGTTGGCCACTAACACTTTCACTATGCTGGAAACATCGGACAGTTCATTAGGTAATTCTACTAGTAAATGGTCCTCGTTCAACTGGCTTGTTAAGTCGAAATGTTCTTGTAACAGTGCCTGCGCCTTTTCTGGTTCAGAAAGCTTAAAGTGGTAAACCTGTTTAGCTTCATCCTTAACGTTTTCTACCGCAATTAGTTCACCTTTTTTAATGATAGCGATACGGTCACACATGAGTTCGATTTCACTTAATAGATGACTTGATACAATCACTGTGACATTTTTCTCTTTTGCAAGCATACGAATGTGACGTCTTAATTCCTGCATGCCTGCCGGGTCTAGACCGTTGGTTGGTTCATCAAGAATCAACACCTTAGGATCATTCATCAACGCTTGAGCAATCCCTAAACGCTGTTTCATCCCAAGCGAATAGTCCTTGACCTTGTCATTGATTCTATCGGTCAAATTGACAAAGTCTACAAGCTCCGCAATTTTCTCTTTAGACACACCCGTGTGCATGCGTGCAAAATAGTCCAGGTTTTTTTGTCCTGAGAAAAAAGGATACATCTCGGGATTTTCAACAATCGCTCCGATGTTTCCCAAAGCGTCTTTGTGTTCTTTTTCGACATCATGTCCACAAACACTGATCTGCCCTTCTGTTATCTCAATCAATCCAACGATCATGCGAATAAGCGTTGTTTTCCCTGCGCCATTCGGACCAAGTAGCCCTAACACTTCGCCTTCGTTGATCGTTAAAGAGAGATCTTTAATGATTTTTTTTCTATTGATGGTCTTTCCTACATTATCTATTGCGATCGTTGTCGTCATAGTATCTCCTTTTTTCTGTTTATTTTTTTAAGCCATTAAAGATTGCACTATTAAAAGTCTGTCATCTTGTGATGTTTTACACAAATAATATTAGCAATTTATTGATAGCGTTCTGGTGGAGCTTAAAAGTTTCGGATCAACATTTTAATGAGCACCTCTGCTTTTGTTGAAAGGCTAAGGTTCTCATATTTAGCTCATGATGAAATCCCTTTAAAATAGTCAAAAACCCTCTACGCGCCAGATGCGTTTTCACACAGGGGGTTAAAATTTGAAAGTTGAGTATTAGAAGTGACCTGTGTTTTATTACTAAGCCATCCTCTATTCCTCTAAACTCTCGATATTTCTCAGGCTCATTGAAGATAGGTATAAAAATAAAAGCATGATAAGAATAGCATATATAGAAATGGCCAGAATGATTGGCAAAATAGAGAGTATTCCAGTAAAGAACAATGCCGAAATTGGACCAATCATAATAATAATGGAGACAAAAATACTAATGATGCTAGCGAACGTGTGGCCAATCTTAGCGCCAATAATCCCCTCAATAAAAATTGATACATACGTCATCATTGCCTTCAGTAAGGTCTGTACAGTAATCGCGAAAAGGATTTCCAAAAATGATACGCTCATAAATAAGCCTGCTGGTACTGTTAAAAAGATGGCCCGAACTAATGAGAGTAGATGTTCCAATAAGCTGGCATTGAACAATTTATTTAGAGGTGAATCTGGCATCAAAAATAAATAATAATTTTTGAATTCACTTTTCCAATCAGAACCCGGTTTAAAAAATACGGACAAGTAAATACTGATACCAATCATGATTTCCAAGTAATAATCCGGATTAATAAAATCATCAATGAAAATTGAAGCGAGGCCCAATCCAAGCCCAGCGACTAAATAAATGATGTCTCCAAAAGATAAGAAATATCTTCTGGATCTTCTGCGTTCAATAATCTGTTTATGAAACATTACGTTTGATTTAAAACCCTTAAGTTTCCCTTTATAGCCATATTTCTTTTTCTTGTTTCCAAAGGCTTCTGTAAGTGAAATATCCCCTTTTTTACTTTGTAATAGAGCGACATTTTCAGAGAAAGATAACGCATCCTCGTAATACTCCCCTGTACTTTTCATTTTATACGCGTAATAAGTTAATGAGAGCGCCGAAGCAAAGAATAATCCCGTAGTAATCAGCCTTACGGGTGTCAGACCGAGCATGACTAGATTTAACCACCCCAGCTGCCAACCAAAAATAGGTATCATCAAAACGACTGGAGAAGATAGGATCGAACTGATATAAGCAATATCAAAACCTGACTCTAGTGTCTGACTGACCACATTGGTTATTAAAAACACTGTAAAACTAGCTAAAACAACATAAACTATTCTTTTGATTCGCTGCTTTTGCTTAAGCGTGATTTCTTCACTGGCATACATAATAACTGCTAAGCTGTAGCTTAGTAAATTTGAAAATACGATATTTACAAGAATATATATAATGCTTATAAGCAGAGGTATTTCAAAGACAAAAACAGCTGCCATTAAAAACATCACTTGCATCGCGAAATTTATATATACGTCCTTCGACAAGGCATAAATTAAAGCTTGTTTTGGCGACGTTGGACTAGCTAAAATAAAATTTACATCCTGCTTTTTAAAATTGACACCTTTCCTTTTTATGTAAGTCATCGTTAACGGCATGGTTAAATAGAGAGTACCCATACTCGCAATTAATACAAACCCTGATCGCGTGTTTAAACCAAGATCCGTAATAAATCCTTTCATTAAAAAGGGGAGATAAAAATAATAGGCAGCCAAAAGCAACATTCCGATTGTTTTTAATGGTTTTTTTATTGATTTCTTAAAAAAATTAAGGAAAGACTTTTTAATAAGGTAAAGCAAAGATTCATTCATCATTCTCACCCGTTATCTTGAAGAACAATTCTTCTAAATCTTCCTGATCAGCATCTGTTCGACTGATATTTTCAATCACCTTTCCTTCTTTCATAAAAATAACACGATCCCATAAATCTTCTATCATTTCGATCATATGCGTACTGATCATCACCGTTTTATTCTCTTGCTTTAATTCAATAATCAGTTTTTTGATTTCTTTAATGGCCTTTGGATCAAGACCGATCATTGGTTCATCTAATATAATGACCTTAGGATCTACAATGAGGGCTGCACAAATACTTACCTTTTGCATCATTCCTTTTGAGAGCTCGTCACCTAATTTGTCTGCTTTATCGACTAAATCAAATCGGTTTAGTAAGGCAGTGAGCTTCTCTTCATCTGCAGTTTTCCCATAAGCCAAGGCCATATATTCTATATGTTCGCGCACGGTCAACAATGGAAAGAGTGTTGGGATTTCTGGTACATAAGATAATAATTCTTTCGCCTTTAAAGCTTTATTGTTATAAGAACCTATGCTTATTTCACCTTCGAATCTTAAAAGACCCACAATACTCTTGATGGTCGTAGACTTCCCTGCCCCATTCGGACCAACAAGCACTGCAATCTCCCCCTGACCAATATTAAAATTCACATCGTCAACGGCTTTTGTTTTTTTATATGATTTAGTTAAATGTTTTACTTCTAACATGAAAGAACTCCTTATTAAATTAAAATTATCGCACCTTGCTATTTCATACAAACTCATCAATATGATAAACAAGGTATAATTCAAATAATTTATACGTTGATTCTGCTATGACATTACCATATGGCTTTTCTACTCTATAAATGCTTATTTTCAAAAGTATCCAGTTTTTCTCGTATTTTATGTAAAAATCAGATGTGCACTCGTTTTTTAAGAAAGCCATCAAATGTTTTGTTCAGATCAATGTATCAATCAAAAATATCATAACCAAGTCACCAAAGCAGAACCTCCGTTAAAAAAGAAAAGATACAGGACGAAAAATAGTAACCGAGAACACTAGATTGATGGTCAACAAAGCTTTTATTCATTTATCTATCTATTGAACACTTTTTATTTTTCCCTAATTTAACTGGCTGTCATTTGAAAACGCCCTTTCCTGTTTTGTATTATGTAGACACGTGATTAAACTTATCATAAAAAGATAAGAATAGAAAGGGTATAACTATAACTATAAATATAGTAGTATATATCAAATTTAATCATGATTCTGCACAAGGGTCATTTTAAGAAAAAGTGAGCTGAATAGAGTTGTTATATAGCATGCTTATTCAACAGCTCCTCTAAATTGCGAGGGTACTTCTGTGTCAACTCGATCATCAGTAAGAACCATTCGTTTTTAGAAAACTACGCAGATACATTATGTTTTTTCTGCTTAACCCCTTATATAAGATTGTTTAAACGCTTGTCTGACAATCTATTATATGTATGCTAGTAGTTTTTATGCAAAACTTGAGGGGCTTTCATGTATAATTATTCATACAAAATAGAAATAGAAGCGCAGAGCCCGCCTGTCAGCGGTTAATAAAGGAGAACGGTATGGTTAAAACACATCCAATGTGGAACAACTTCCCTAACATCATAGCTCCTTTAGTGGAGTGTCTTGAACTGATCATAGAAAAAACAACCATTGGAAATAAGGAGATAGAAAAGACAGTCATTGATCTGATAGAGGGTCAATGAAATTTACTTAGACCGGCCTGTTTTTTACTTTTTTCACAGTTAGGGAACGCCAATAAGGACGCGCACAAAAAATCATCGCTGTCGCTGCGTTTACTGAGGTGCTTCATTTAGCCACGCTCAGTCATGATGACATCATAGACGAGTCATCAATGCGGCGTGGGAGTGAAACGGTCCAATCCAAATACGGTAAAGACGTGACGGTGTATACAGGTGATTTATTGAGCTCCGTGTACTTTGATTTTCTTTAGGAGGATTTCTTCACCTTGAGTATCTATAAGGCCGGTATAAAAACTTTCTGGGCAACCTTTCCCAGCAATGATAGACTATTGTTTAACAGAAAAGAAGAACACATCAGGCTGCTTAGCAGACCCGACATGCTCTCCAATAAATTGAATAATAGTAGACTATTATTCAATTTTCACCTACGCCAGTTCAAGTAGAATCATTATATAGGAATAATGGAAAGGTTCTTTTTATCCAATTAGCTAATTCTATTCGATTATTGGGTAAGCTGTATTTAATTACATACATCTATTTATATTTAATTAATCTCTTCTTTTTTTAAATAGATGAGCAGATGCTCCCGCAGCAACACTTCCAAATCCAACTAAACCAATTGCCCATGTAGCAGTTGCAGTTGCAGGTAGTCTCTCCCCTTCTGATTTTTCGGCTGCGACTACTACTTCTTCCTCTTCAGCTAACGTCTCAGTGTCGGTGTCTTTTTCTGTTTCATCAGATTCTTGTTCGTCGTATCCAACAGGTAAGGTAATTTCTGACTCATCACCTTTGACGTCTTTATCATCTAAGTCAGTATCTTCTTCCAAATCACCATCATCTTCGATGTCTTTATCATCTAAGTCAGTATCATCTTCCAAATCACCATCATCTTCGATGTCTTTATCATCTAAGTCAGTATCATCTTCGATATCTGAATCTTTATCTTCATCAACGATTTCGTCGTCATCTGTTTCATCTTCGTCACCAGGAAGCACTGGTTCTGCTGCTTCAGGTTCGTAAGGTAATGTCAGAACACGTCCTTCAGTTGGTTCATAGTTGACTGCTCCTAACGCATCTGTTGTTTCTTGTACAAATTGAATTAATGCGTTAGTAACCTGTCCAGCATCTCCTTGAATAATTGTTGCTTTAGAGAAATCGTAACCATCTCCGCCAGCTACAATGAAATTATTAGTTGCTATGCTAAATTTCTGATCTAAGTCCATCGGTTCTTCATTAATAAATAGGTCTGAATCGACATACATTCCTTCTTCATCAACATAAATAATATAGTTTAAACCTGATGTCTGTAAATCAATTTGTGCCCCATAACTGTCAAGTGAACGTTGGTAAGAATAGGCAATGACGTCTTTCAAATCATGCCCAGTCATTTCTAGAATAGCGATTGAGTTACCAAATGGATCGACTGTGAAGATATCTCTAGCTGTAATATCACCTGAGGCAATATTTGCTCTTATCCCACCATTATTCGTGATTGCAATATCTGTATTTGCAAATGTTCTGAGTGAGTCGGTAATCATGTTTCCTAATGAAACATCCATCTCCCAGCGCGCATCACGGTTTAAACCAGTTTCAGTAAATCCGATTACTTCAGATAACAGTTCATCAGTAGACTCATTATATGAATTGACAAGTGATTGAACTGTTTCGTCAACTAATCCATCATCCAGATCAGCAACAGATTGTAAGCGGCCATTAACTGTTACATCTTTAGTCTCAGCATCAATAACCAAATCAAGTACGCCAATATTTCGTGCATTACTTCCGGAATGTGCGATAGGTGTTCCGTTAACAACGACCGGCTCAGTCAATGACGTATGGGAATGCCCACCGATAATCACGTCGAAGAAGTCAATTTCCTCAGCAAGTCTCTGATCAGCAGCAAAACCAATATGGTTTAACGCAATAAAGACGTCTACTTCATCTTTTAAGTATTCATATTTGAGAGCAGTTTCAACGTAATCGTCAAATTCCAAACCGACAATTCCTGAAGGATTTGTTGCAGGAGGATTTTGAGTTAAACCTAGTACGCCAACTGTAAAATCACCAAAATCGAAAATTTGATAGGGATCAAATTCTTCAATAGGTATAGAACTATCTGAAATACGAGTATTCGCAGTAATCCAGTTAAAGTTGGATTCATTTCTTCTATATTGGAAAACTTCCTGTCCATAATCAAACTCGTGGTTTCCTACAGTCATTAAATCTAAGTCCATGTTGTTCAATAAATTAATCATCGGTTCGCCATCTTGTAAATCAACTACAGGATTGCCGCTGAAAATGTCTCCAGCATCTAAATAAAGTGAATTCTCAAGCTGTGAGCGTTGCTCAGTCAAAAAATATGCCATTTTACCAAAATTATTGATACTGGCGTGCAAATCGTTCGTATGAAAGAGAGAAAGCGAATAATTATCTGAGCTATTTTCAACTACTACTGCCTCTACTTCTTCTACCTCTTCCTCAGCTGAAACCATCATTGGTGTAGCAAATATCAGAGTTGAAGAAAATAAACTAAGTACCCAATTTCTTCCGTTATTAGCCATTAAAACACTCCTTGTCAATTTTTTTGATATGTAATGAATTTATAAAAGTTCATTATATATACGCTTTCATAATATCCTACTTATTATTTGAAAGCAATATAAAAATGAACTGTGGGGAATTCAAATCATGAGCTCACTGTTTAAAAGTATAATAATAAATCTTGAGGTTGTTTTTCAAAAAAAGAAAAACCCTAAGATCTGGGTGCAGTCATTATTTGTGGCACGAAAACATTCAACTTAATTGGTTTATATTTTCGCAAGGCTATAATTTATTAAAGCCACTCTACTTAACTATTTTTCCGTTGTTCATGACTGCTAATCCATATATACCATCAGAAGAAAATCTCATTAATGTTGACTGAGGGGCTGTTGCTGTATAAAGACCTTTTGGAGCCATTCTGTTAATTTCTTTTATCAATCTTATCATTCAACGTGTTTCCTCCTAGGATAATTCAGTTGATTTTTTGCTATCAAAAGCCGAAAATGAGTCATTAATTCTTTTATCATATATTTAGTTCTATTTAATACTCTTTTTACTCGTATTAAATATGTTTCCCTGCATCTTAACTAACCCCCATACCACTTCTCGACGTAACTCTTCAGTTCAAGCAGGTCTGCGTAGTTGCCTTCATCACCTGACTGGATACATATAGTCATTCGTTTATGTAAGAGGGATATGAATCGCTTGCGGACCTCCTCTTCTTCCATATGGTCTTTGAAGGCTGATATCAGCTTGACCGATTCTGACATGTGCTGAACAAAAAGGTCGTTGGATAAGGTCAAGTCCAATGACACAATAATTTTCAATTTTAGGGTGTGGGACATCATCGTGGTTTGAGACAGCCGCTGTTTCAGATCATAGAGGATGTACATCAGCAACGCATCCAGGCTCCCGAGCGTGTCGTTCGTCATCTTTTTCAACATGACGACTTCGGTATAGAAGAAAAACATTATATTGAAATAAACTTCGGCATCTTCAATTTCTTCGGCAATATCGATGATTTGAGCCAGATCATCGGTTAAGTCCATGATGTAGTATGGGTCGATAACCGGTCCTTTTCCGAGGACGGACACGATCGTTTCGACAAAGGTCATTTTTAGATACCTTAAATCAGGATACAGTCGAAATAAGGCATACTTGGACAAGAGATACTTTCTTTCGGCCGGATATTTCTCTGCTAGATCGATCAGCATTTCGATCAATTCGTTTTTATATAAGCGTGAAAGATTTAGTCTGATATTGGCAAAAAATATCCCGTCATCGGTCTGGATTTTGTTTTCATTGAGATAATAAAAGGCAGCGACCTGGTGCTTGCAGTATGGTCCCGCATCGTATGGACACGTGCAGGTTGTTTCAGACAGCGTGTCTTTGTCCTCTTTCAACCGCACGACTGCGGTGTAGGTTTTTGACCCTGCCACCTCAAACTCAAAGTACGACTCGTTTTTTTTCAGCACTTTCCTAATCTTGTTTCTTCTAAAGTAATCCAGTCCACGCTCAACGATGATCGGATCGATTTCATTATGAAATGTCGACAGTTGCATTATCCTCACCCCTTACACTTGGTTTATTTGACTGAGTTAGACGAGATGTTGGGTTTAAAAGTTATGTCTTTTTCTGATCAAACTTTGGAATTTGCCTCTTTTTGGATCGCTAGCGAGCTTCTTTCTTATAAAGGTTCAAGGGAGTCAGTTGTCGATACGGCTCTGTTCCAAAACTTGTCATAGATCTGTGTTGAATCGGTTTGCGGGATGAACAGAAGCTTGAATTCAGCGGGTGTTTCGCCTTCTTTGAATGAGACTTTCAAGTGACCCAGCTCTTTTTTCGCTAGCCAGACAGTCGTTGACTGGGCAAAGGCTTGGATGTTTTTTCGAGCAATAAACAACTGGACGGTTGAAAGTCCCTGGAATTGTTGCAAGCAGAGAATGCCTGAAGCTTGAACGCTGTACCCCTGAACCCGGCTCTTCTTCCATCCCGTCACGAGGGCGATGATCAGGGCGAACGCTAAGCCTACTCCGACCAGTCTGTTCACCATGAAAGCAGCACTGACTAGGAGCACGCCCATAAGGAGTGTCCAGCGCAGGAAATACCAGAGCTTGTCTTTAGAAACCTTTTGGATCTGTGGTTCTTGAATAGCGATATTGGGGAGGAATTCGGTCAGCTGACTGTAGACGCTGTCGTTTTTGATAAGTGGAAACAAGAAGACTTTGCCGGCGTTCAGTCCTGCACCCTCTTTTTCCTGGCCGCCCATTATCAGCAGTTCCACGGATGACCGCTGGAACAGGGTGCGAATGATTTGTTTGTGTAGTCGGATGCCCTGGATTTTTTCCAGCGGGATCTTTTGAATCTTTCTTTCAAACAAACCATACTCTATCGTAAGTGTTTCGTCCTCCAGGGAGGCTTGATAATTGTAAAATAAGATGTAGTTTTTCAACAGCGACAAAGCCCCGATGATCGTTATAGCTATAAACGGCAGGAGGATGCTCAGAATGCCTTCAAAGTAATCAAGCAATGAAAAAATCTCAGCATACAAACTATCCGGTAACCATTCCAATGCAAAAGTAAAGATGGTACCCAATACGAAAATAGCCGTCACGTCCGTCAGTGCATACAGCCCGATCTCTTTGTTGGTCAAGCGGAAGCGGATGTCTGAACGGTCGGCCTGGCTCCGGTCTTCTAGTACATTAACGGTTGTTTTGTTTCTATAGGTTTCGATTTTTTCCAGGAGGGAATAATCGACTGCGGTCAACGAAGCTTCTGCTTCTTCAGATGAACTGCTTGCCGTTTCGATCAGGACTTCGACCACATTGAACGGTTTGAAGAAGAACCATTGCCGCTGTTTGATCGTCTGAATCCGGTCGTAGGTGATCTCTGTTTCTCTTTTCTTGAAGATGCCTCGGTAGACAATGATTTTTTCGGGTGACACGTCATAGGTCACCGTGAGGTATTTGACGATACTTTTCATGAGGATGAACGCTACGAGTGCACTTAATCCGATGATCGAATACAGTCCGCGATCGTCCATATCCACCAGCAGGATAAAAAACAGGAAGATCCAGTTTCTCAGGTCTCTGATAAAATAAACCAGCATGACTGAGGGATGAAATTTTTTACGCTCAATTTCCATCTTCACTCAGCTCCTCAACTTTCAGCAATAGATTGTGGCGTATCATTTGAGCTTCTTCGATAGACAAGCCGGCGATATGATGGTTGGTCGCAGCCGTATGTATGATCAGTTCCATCAAGTTCTCCTGTCTTAATAACGGGCCCTGTTCCGTCTCGATGTGCTGGATTCGGGAAAATGGGACGTATGTAATCGAGCGAAAGATGAAGCCTTTTTGGAAAACAACTTCTTTACCGGTTATTTCATAACGGAAATATGTGTAGCGATAGCTGATCAGGAAAAAATTCAATAAGAATATGAGCAGGATCACTGAGAAGTAGCTGCCGGCAATCAGCTGCCACATCGTCGTCAGGCTTTCAAAATACATTAGTGCGCCTACAACGATCCCGCCAAACAGGAGTGAAAGGACAAACGTAATAACGCTCGTTTTTATCCACACTTTTTTGATCGTTTCAGGTAATTGATTTTTCAATAAGGGGTAGTTCATGATTATGCTCCTTTAGATCGTTTTGATAACTACGTATGTCCATTTAAATAAATCTATCAATGTTCATTTCTGCTTATAGTCCTTTGCATAATTATTTAGCATAAATAATAGCCAGAGACCCAAAAGTGAACCTGTAATTGAAAAGGTTAAAAACATTACTATATCTTCGCGCATGACGAATGACAAGTATAGAAAACCGCTTACGACGCTAAAAATGACAAAGTAAATGACTAATCTGACTGTTTTTGGACTTTTATTTGATGTAGCGCCCTCTATTATTCCGTCTATAAAGATTTCAACTAAAAATTCTATAAGATCTGACATTATCCGTTACTCCTTTTCTTTTTCGACTCATTATATGTACTTTAAAGTGCCTTGATCAGAATAATTAAAGATTGGACATCCCTATAGTGTCTAACTGTTCATAAATATGATAAGCTTGAAGCAGAAATCACTTATGAGGAGGAAATGTTTTATGCAAGAAAGAACGCTCGTCTTGATTAAGCCTGATGCTGTAGAAAGAAATTTGATTGGTGCCATTATTAGTGAATATGAACGCAATGAATTGAACGTCGTTGAAATGAAAATGGTGACTGCCACAAAAAGTACGGCAAAGAAACATTATGCCGAACATGAGGGCAGATCGTTCTATCCTAACTTGATAGAGTATCTAACGAGCGGTCCCCTCGTCGCCTTGATCGTTGAAGGTGAAAATGCCATCACGCGTATCCGTGCTCTGAACGGGTCCACTGACCCACAAAAGGCGGATGACAATACCATACGTGCGTTATATGGTCTGAGTAAGCCTAAAAACACCGTCCATTCTTCAGACTCCAAAGAAAGTGCTGAACGGGAAATTGAGATCTGGTTTGGATAATTGAATAAAGACGAGGAGCTGGGATTTTCCAGCTCTTTTTTTTTTTGCACATTTATGGATTATGGATTAACTTGTATGAAGATATTATTAAGAAAAGAGTTGTTTTTCTAGGAAACACTTAGTTAAGTATAGCTTTTATAGGTTCGAGTTGCCATCTTAATTCAGTTATAGTTTTATGCTCATAAAAACATCGCGTATGCGCTGCTTTCCTCTTCCTTACTTGTGGGCTTCCCACTGACACGGTCCGATAGTCATCTCGCTGAAAGTGGCTTTAAATGACGCGTCTTCCGGACTGCAGGCGTAGACCCCAAAAGAGATGGTCCCTTCCCCTTTTTGGAGGTGACAGATGCGCATCTGCTTGTAGTCTTTGCCGTCTAAACTGTATTCGATCCTGAAGTCGGATTCGCGGCGGCTGAGTCGGTACCAGATAGTTTTGATATTGGCATTCACATCCTGGGTCGCCCAGTCGGAATAGCCGCTGTTCGTCACGACACTTCCCAGTCGCTGATAGCTTTCATTTTCATATTCCAGCGAGGCTTTGATCCAGTTGTCCGCATCCAGATACACGGCGATGCCTGCCTGATCGAAGCGATGCCCGCTTTCGCTTTCCACTTTTGTGACAAATGAAAAATAGGTTTCGTCCGTGCGTGTCTGTATGACCGGGGCGTTGTCATTCTGAAACCCATAATACGTGCGCTGCCACAAATCGGTCCCTGGCTCGGTATAAATGGTCAGCGTGTCAGCCGTTCTCTCCATCCTTTTGGGTTCATGGACAGTATGAAGGTTTTGAGATAAAAAAGTTTGCGACATATTTCGTTCCTCCTTGGTGAGTCTGAGTATATTAAGATAGTCTTATTGTAGCGCGCCTTCCAAGAAAATAAAAGAATGACCTTTTTAAATAATGAAAAAAGCAGAGCGGCTGCTCTGCTTCCTTATTGAAGTTTTGGGTAATGGTTGCGTTGATTGAAAAGACTGAAAGCGTCTCTTCAATTAATTACGCTTGTTATCTAAAGGAGTTTCGACTCAAAAGCGGTCAACTTGTTTAGATTAGGGGGTAATCTTAACGAGTTGGGACTCTTTCACACTAAACTCCTTAAGATTACGGTTTATCTTAAGGAGTTTAGCATCAAACCAGCGCAACTTCTTAAGATTAGCCCCAAACCGATCTGGATTCCCCTAAACCTTTCAGTAATGAAAAAAAGCAGAGCGGCTGCTCTGCTTTCCTTATTGAAGTTAAGGGATGTAGTTGAATCGGTTGAAAAGAGTCAAAGTGTCTCTATGATTAATTACGCTTGTTATCTAAAGGAGTTTCGACTCAAAAGCGGTCAACTTGTTAAGATTAGGGGGTAATCTTAACGAGTTGGGACTCTTTCACACTAAACTCCTTAAGATTACGGTTTATCTTAAGGAGTTTAGCATCAAACCAGCGCAACTTCTTAAGATTAGCCCCAAACTTATCTGGATTCCCCTAAAACCTTTAAGTAATGAAAAAAGCAGAGCGGCTGCTCTGCTTTCCTTATTGCTTTTACAACATAATGTAGAGATAACTCGCGACAAACAGGAAAAATCCGGTCATGGAGGTGATGATTCCATTAAAGGTGAGTTCGATATGCGAAATATCGTCCAAGATACCTGATTTTTTGACGATGCCATTATAGATTCCGGTGCCGGCTATCAGCATCAGCATATAAATGAGGCCTTTTTGAAAGTAACCGGCGGTAAAGACGGTTGCTTCATAACCGAACAAAATGTCGATGGAAATGGGTCCGAATATACCAGAAATGAAGATCAGTGTTCCCATGACGAAAACAAGGATCTCTGAAAGTCTGTCTTCTTTTTCAGGTTTTTCTTCTTCCGGACGTTCGTCTTTGCCGAATAGAATCGTACTGAATTTCAAGAAATACGTAATGGTTCCTAGATTGATGACGTTAAGGCCAAATTGTACCAGGGCAGCATCACTGCCGTAAGCAATGAGGTATTTTGAAACACTACCGTTAAACAAGGGGGCCCCGGTGACGCCTAGGATACCAAACAAGACGGCCAGGCCGATCAGTGGCATGGTTCGCATGACTCCCCTGATTTCCCGGATATCTCGCGTCCCATAGTAATGATAGATTTGTCCGGCAGCCAGGAACAGCGTGGATTTAAAGAGCGCGTGACTCACGATATGGAACATCGCGCCCCAGAAAGCCACTTCCGGCCCCATGGTCAGACCGATCATGATCAGTCCGATTTGAGAAACTGTCGAATAGGCCAGGATCATCTTGATATCGTTTTGACCTAATGCCATGATGAATCCGAATATCGAGGTCATAAACCCGATAACCAAGAACAGTTCCTGAACATTTATCACGGCTTCGAACATGGCTGTGAAGCGAATAAACATGTAGACACCTGTTTTGATGTACAGTCCCGATAACAGCGCCGATACAACCGGTGGTGCACTCGGCGTACCGTGCGCTTTAGGCAACCAGCTGAAGAGCGGCACGACGGCCGTTTTCAAGCTCAAGGTGGTCATCATGAAGGCAAACGGTAAATAAAGCGAGCGCGGGTCTTCCACCAAAGGAAGTGCTTCCGCAATGGCATTCATTTCCAGTAAGCCGGTCGTGCGGTAAATCATGCCGATCCCAAAGAGTAAAAAGGCGGTCCCGATAACGTTAACGAAAAAGTAAATCATCCCGTCGTAGATCGCCTGTTTTTCCTTGTTGATCATGATCAGAATGGATACGACCACAGTAGCGACTTCGAGTAAAACGTACAGGTTGAACAAGTCGGTACTCAAGAATAACCCGGTGATCAGCGCTTCCAGTACCAGCAGTAAAAAACCGAACTGCGTGGTGAAATAATCCTTATGAAAGGCAAAGATCAGCATCATCAAAAAGATTATGGCTGTAAGCAAAATAAATACCGATGAGATCGTGTCGGCCATCAGCGTGATGGATAGTCCCTCTGGGGCGCCAGACATGAAATTGAATATCGTATTGGTCAGCCTGACATCAATGAAAATATGTAACGCGTATAGGAGTTGCACTATTTGAACGAAAATAATAAATAAGCGCGTGTCTTTGTTTGAAAATAAAATGGTTAAAACTCCGGCCAAAATAGGACCGACGATCAGTAAATAAAGCAAGGCTTGTCCTTCTTTCTGTGTTTAAAGTCCAGTTATTACATACATGTAACCGGCTAATCCGATGAAGAAAATCAATTGTAGCGTGATCATCGTATTAAATGATAGTTCTACGTGCCCTACTTTGTCAAAAAAGTCACTCTCTTTGACCCAGCCGCGATACAAAGCATACGCGGCAAAACTGAGTAAGAGATAAACAAAGCCTTTTTCTAAATAGGCTGAAGTTGAAATTTCAAAGGAATACCCATATAAAAAAGTAATGAGTCGATTGCCAAATAATCCGGTGAACAATGTCAGGACACCAAAAGTGAGTGTCACCCACTGTGTCAGATTGAAGGGGTCTTTAGGATCTTTTATTTTTTCAGGTTCGATCTTGTCACCAAATAATACTGTAGCGAATTTTATGCTGTAAAGCAAGGTCCCAAAGTTGATGACATTGAGCAACAGTTGGATATAGGGTGAATCACTGCCGTAACTGATCATGTATTTTGAAATCGATCCGTTGAACAGCGGTGCTCCCGTTATCCCGAGCAGGCCGAAAAGAATCGCTGCTCCGGTGATCGGGAACGTCTTCATCACTCCCCGGATATCCTGGATATTACGTGTCTCATAGCGCGTATTCAACGTCCCTACTGACAGGAACAACACGGTTTTAAAGAGTGAGTGCGCGAACATATGGTACAGGCTGCCATAGAAACTGTCAGCCGTTCCCAGTGAAATACCCACGACCATCAGTCCCACTTGAGAGATGGTCGAATAAGCGAGCAAGAGTCGCATATCGTCCTGCGCTACGGCGAAGATAAAACCGGTAATGGCAGTGATAAAACCGATGACCAGAAAGAACAGCTGTAAGTCGATCACCTGAGCAAACATATGAGTGATCCGGATGAAGAGATATAAACCCGTCGTTTCATATACGCCTGATAAGATGGCCGGGATAACCGCTGGGGCACTCGGTGTTCCGTAAGCGATCGGCAGCCAGCTGGATAACGGAAATAAAGCTATCTTCAAACTCAACGTGGTCATCATGAAAGCGAACGGTAAAATGAGCGAACGCGGGTCTTCGACTTGCGTGATGACTTCTTCGATGGCATAAATATCTAAATAGCCAAACGTTCGGTACAAGAAGCCCGTGCCAAACAACCAGAAGCCTGAGCCGATGACGCTCACGAAAAGAAAAATCATGCCATCGTATACGGCTTGCCTGTCTTTTCGTATCATGATCAAAATAGCGATCACGACTGTTGAGACCTCAAGTAAAACGTAGATGTTGAACAAATCGGTCGACAGAAACAAGGCGATAATCAGCGATTGTAAGGTCAGATACAAAAAACCGAATTGAGAGGTAAAATAATCTTCCGCATACGCATAAATAAGCAGACCTAGAAAAAGCAAGGTAGTCAACCAGATAAGGACGATGGCTATGCGGTCTGCATATAGCGTAATGGCAAACTGTTCGGGGTACCCGCCCATATTGTCAACGATTGCCCCGTCTTGTCGGACTCTGTAAAATAAGTACGTTGCGTATCCGACGATACCGACTTGGGAGGCTATGATCAGCTTTCTTGAGTCACTATGGATAAACCCGATATTTATTACGGCGATTGCTATGGGGACTATAATGAGCCAATAAAGCATGAATCATCTCTCCCTTCCCGGGTAAGCGTTATTTTAACTGTAAAAAAGTGAGAGTATCGACCCAATGCATTCGCTGACTTTTCGCTTAAAGGGTTTCTTCCAAAACGATTTAATTGAAACAATCTTTCGCGCGACTGATTATGTTGCTTTAGCCACGCCATGTTGAATGATTGAAACAGATACTCTCACATCAAAACTTTTATAAAATAAAATTCAAGAACAGTACGACGACGACAAAATACCCGGTCATGGCGGTAATGATCCCGTTGAAGGTCAATTCCAAGTGACCGATCCGGGTGATCAGTCCCCCGTGTTTAATGATCCCGTGATAAAAGCCTATTCCGGCAACGATCATCAACACGTAAACCATGCCTTTTTGAATATATTCATCCATGTTTACATGTACTTCGTAATTCAGCAGGAACAGCGTCATGGCTTCACCAAATATCCCCGTAAAGAAGGATGCAATACCCATCACCAAGGATGCGCCGACAGCAAAGACATCTGATTTCACGCGCTTGCCTTTCGTGTTTTCACCGAACAGCATGGTCGCATATTTTACGAAAGACATGGTCGTTCCCAAGTTGATGATATTGAGCATAATGGTCACGTTGTAATCGTAGGTCCCGTGCGCAATCATATACTTGGAAATACTGCCATTAAAGAACGGTGCTCCTGTAATACCCAAGATCGCTAAGGCCGTTGCCGCAGCGACCCAGGGCATCCGTTTGAACAGCCCCCTGATCTCGTAGACATCTCGCGTGCCGTATTCATGATAGATAAGTCCGGCCGTCAAGAACAAAGTCGATTTAAAAATAGCGTGGTTGAAGATATGATACACTGCACCCCAGAAAGCTATTTCTGAAGCCATGTTCAAACCGACCATGATCAGTCCGATTTGAGATACGGTGTGATAAGCCAGGATCAGCTTGATATCGTGCTGACCAAGAGCCATCATAAATCCAACGACCGAGGTGATGAACCCGACCCAGAAAAAGAACGTCTGCATATCGATAACAGGCGAGAACATTTCGTTGAAGCGAATAAACAAGTATACCCCGCTCTTGATGTACAAGCCACTTAAAACGGCGGATACTACAGGCGGTGCACTCGGTGTACCGTGTGCTTTAGGCAGCCAGCTGAAGAGCGGCGTGACCGCTGTTTTCAGTGATACGGTGACCATCAGCATACCGTACGGTAGAATCATGGCTTTGGCGCTGTCGAGATGCTGCATGGATTCACTGATCGCACGCATGTCGAGCAAACCAAATGTCCGGTACAGCATACCTGTGCCAAACAGTAAGAACGAGGAGCCGATGACGTTAACAAAGAAGTAAATCATCCCGTCATAGATCGCCTGTTTTTCTTTGTTGATCATAATCAGGATAGCCACTACTACGGTAGAAACTTCTAAAAAAACAAAAATATTAAACAAGTCGCTGGACAAGAATAATCCCATCATCAGACCTTGTAAAGTCATGAAAAGAAAATAAAATTTTGATTTGAAATAATCTTCATTGACCGCGTAAACTAAAAAAGCGATATAAAAAGCGGCAGTCATTAAAACCATAAAGATAGAAAGTGAATCGGCATATAAACTCAAGGCAATGCCGTCCTCATACCCACCTGTGCTCCATACGATCGGTCCATTTGCTTTAACGGCCATGAACTGACTGAAAGCAAAGGCCGCAAAGGCTAGCTGGAAGATGAACAGCAATGGTTTTGCTAAACGCTCACTGAGCACATAGGCGATAACTCCAACTAAAATGGGTGCTAATACTAATATTCCTAACACTTAACGTTCACTTCCTTATTGATTTCTGTTTCTGGACCAGTGCGTGATGCCGTGTTTTTGTTTGTAGTGCATGAACATGGTCAAACCGATCGCTGTAACTCCAATACCGATTACGATCGCTGTGATCATTAAAGCTGAAGGCACAGGATCGACAAAAGGCGCATCGCCCTGTTGGCCAATAGGCGGAACAGATCCTGGAGCGTAGTTGATTGTAACGTAAAATAAATAGATGCCGGATTCCATGATAGACATGGACATGATTGTTTTAATGATCGATTTTTTGGTCATCAGTCCGTAAAGACCAATAAAGAACAAAAGAATACCAACAATCTCTCCAGTGATAAAATCCATTGGTTTCATCTTCTTTCTGTAAGTGTAGTTAATGCTCATTCATGTAATGCTTAGTGCTTAACGTCCTTCATAAAAGACGAAACGGTAGAATATAATACTTAGACCGGAGAACACTTTCAATCCGATCAGTGAGTTCATAAGAATCATATATATCTGGTTTGATAAATCTGTGTTAGCTGGTTGAAGTTGCATAAATACATATAAAACGGGTGTTGTAACAATGGACAAGAACAAGAGCTTCTCGATTTTCTCCAGAACATGCAAGTCCAAGTCAAAGTTAGGATAAACTAAGTAACGCGTAATTAAAGCTGTTGCTAAAATAGCGCCACCCTGGAATCCGCCACCTGGGGATACGTGACCATTGATGATAACGTAAAGACCGATAAGTAAAACAAAGGGATAAATAATACCGACCATTCGAATAACGATTTCCGAGTTGTTTTTACGGTTCAGTTCATCTTCTTCATAACGATACTGCTCAGCGTGTTTGTTTGCCCATGACACGTTGATGACCTCCATTACAGAAACCATTAACATCAATGCCTCGAACAAAGTATCGAACACACGGTAATTCAAGTAAATCGCTGCAACAGAGTTCTGTGCACCAGTTTCGGCTATAAAGTCTGAAGTGAAATAATCAAACAGTGGTGTATCGATTTGTTCCGCGTGATTCAAGAATAAAAACAGCACAACAAACGCACCCAAAATCGCAAATAAGATACGAACGATATCAATGATTTTATGCGTTTCCGTCATCTAATGTCACCTCATCTCTATAGATAACACGGATATCTGTAATATCTGTGATAACTTCATTCAGGTTCGCGATAATATCCTGGAATACGGCATCGGTTGACTCACCATAAATATACGTTAAATTATTTTTACGATGAATAAACATATCATGGTTATCTTCACGCATGATTTTTTCGATCTCGTGATTCGTATAAGCCAGCTGCGGCTCGACCTCTTCTGTACGCTCCAGGAATTTTTCCAGAGGACGTACAACAGAATTCATAATTTCGGTGATACTATCATCGTTAAATATTTCTACATCTTCATTCACATAGCATATGTCGTATACCGATACTTTTTTCGTCGCAACTAAGTACATCACGGTGGATAAGCCGACACCGATCGCAGCTTCAGCTAAAGCAACGTCTGGGGCGTTGTAATGTAAATAGGTTACGGCGATAATGAGAGAAAAAACGCCGAGATAGATAACCGAACGTTTTATGTTATCGGAAAAGACAGAGAAGATTGCAAAAACAAGTAACGCAAGTAGTAAAAATGTTTGAAACATACTCCTTATCTCTCCTTTTTAATTCTGTACCCACTGATATGAGCGGATCGTGTGATGGCATGTGTCGCAATCGGGTTTGTGATAACGTATAAGGCCAAAACTAAAAGTAATTTACCCGTAAAAAAGTCAAATCCATGCTTCAACATCAGTCCGAGCATAATCGTGATAAAACCCACAGTATCTACCTTTGCCGAAACAAGGATGCGTGAAAAAAAATCTTTGAACCGATAGACACCAAATACACCGAGTGTCATGAAAATGAGACCAATGACGATAATGATATTGGCGGTCCATTCTACAATTTGAGCCATTATATATCTCCTCTTCTTTCAATAAATCGCGATATCATAATTGTACCAATGAAACCCAGTACCCCATAAATAAGACCCACGTCCACCATAAACGAACGATCGATTATCATACCAATTAAAACAGCCATGACGATAACTTTAGATGAAAAAAGTGCAAAGCCAATCATGCGGTCCCAAATAGTTGGACCAATCAAGACTCTGCCCAATCCAAATACTGACAAGCCTGCCACGATGATTAAAACGACTTCATCAAAACTCATTTGCTTCCCTTCTTCCTGCTTTTATTGCGACGCTGATCAAGCTTTACCTTCAATTTTCTCTTCATAACGTAAAAGAATATCCTCTAATTTTAAAGGGATAACGTCTCTGGGATCTTCATCTTCACCAGGTGCGTTGAGTGCCAAGACACGCAGTTTACTGCCTTTTTTCTCGACTGTAACGGTCCCTGGTGTCAACGTGATCGAGTTAGCCAAGATATCAATGAGTAGCTCGTCCGTTAGTTTTGTTTCACAACTAATGATTTGAACGTCAGCTTTGCCCGTAATGATGTTAGGGATAACATCGATTCCAGCTAGTAGTATCTCTAGCAGCAGACGTAAACCATATATCGTCAACGTACCCAGACCGATCATATAAGAATGTTCATAGTTGCCCTTAAGCAGAAAGCGGTCCGTAAACAATACCACCAGGATAGCCATAAGAAGCCCTACCATAAATGTAGGGATAGAAAATTGTTCAAATAAAACGACCCAGACGATAGAGAGAACGATGATGACTTCTTTGTTATCGACAAGGTCTTTCCACATATTTTTCATATAAGTTTTCACAAAAAAACCTCCCTTCCGACATGAGTAGATAACATCTATCTCAAAGTGAGTCGATGAGCGAGTTCGTATCCCGTCTTTTCAACTGTACTTCGATTGTAGCATGTTTCTTTTCTTATGCAATATGTATTTCGAAAAACCGGCAACGAAAGTGGTCTTACGCAGAAAAAGCAGCAAATTCAATTAAAAAATGACCCGTTTTCTACATATTTAATAGTTTAGCAAAAATCATCCTAATAAAGTAGGTTTTTTTTAGGATTAATGAATAAAAAAAGTCCCTACCTAATGTAGGGACTTAAAACGAGATTGAAATGGTAAGCGATCATGAAAAAAGACACGTGCAGCTAGTCTTATTATTTTACTCTTTTAAGAAAAGCGGTCGGGACTTCTGAGGTAAAGCGAACCAGTTTATTCGTACCTGGATGAACCAGAACAAGCGTTGTGGCATGCAAGCATAACCGTTTGATCGGGTTGGTATCTGCATCGTAAAGTTTATCTCCTGCCACCGGATGACCGATGTCTTTTAAATGAACGCGGATCTGATGCTTACGGCCTGTTTCCAGTTCCACTTCTAAAAGTGAAAAGTTTTCGTTACCCAGTACTTTTCTGTAATGAGTCACTGAAAATTTTCCGCCGTTGTCTTCAGGGTTGGAATACATTTTTATGCCTTTACTTTCCGACAGCCAAGATGAGATTTCACCCTGGTCTTTTTCAACATTGCCTTCTACTAACGCAGTATAGATTCGTTCTTTGACGGTATTCTTCCAGTCTTTCTGTAAAGCTTCTTTTATTTCTTCCGTTTTTGCATACAACATGACACCGGATGTATCCCGGTCCAGGCGATGAACGACAAAAATCTTGTTTTCCGGATCCTCTTTTTTTACGTACTCACTCAACTGATGATAGGCAGTCGGTTCAGTCGGATCGCCCGCAGCAATAGACAATAATCCAGCTTCTTTGTTGATGACAATAATATCTCTGTCTTCGTGCAAGATAGTTAGTCCGAGTAATTCAGATTGTTTTTTAGCTTCCTTATTGCTCAAGATCCCCACTACTTGTCCCGGTTTCAACTTATGATTGTGCTGTGTGACTTCTTTTTCATCCACTGTCACTTGTCCACGAGTTAAAATCGACTTTACAGAATTACGACTCTTGTTCGTTATTATTGACAGCAAAAAAGGCAGCAGTGTTGTTTCTTCTTCTACTGTGTGGTTTACGATTCCTCTTTTATCGGATTGGGTTGTACCCTTTCGAAGGTTGTCATTTTTTTTCTTAGAATGGGCGTTATGCTTTTGTTTCATTAATAATCACTCCTATAATTGTTGACTCTTATGTAGTATAACAGAAAATCAGGCTAAAATAATCGTTAAATATATTTGATGTACCACAAGTATGGCAATTTTTAAAAACTGAATAATAAGAGAAAAACAAAAACAGGAAATCTATTTAGGCAAATTTGCATAGATTCCCTGTTTATATTATGTGTACATCATCCAAAAAGATGACGACAAACTTCAATTATTTTTTTAACGCTTATGTTTTTCTATAAAATTCTGAACGACTTTTTTTAATTTGGCACTCTTAGGAATACTTGTTTGTTCGTCTTCCATTTCGGAATAAGTATTGTACGCGTCGTTCAAAGCATCGTCATTTTCAAATTCCAGATCTTTCGTTTTCAGTTCTTTACGGTTAAGTTTCAGGTTTTTCTTGAACTGGCTGCGCATCAAGCGTTCCAGTAGACCTAAATCGATGCTTTCGCCGTCTTTTTCTTTGGTAGCAATGATGCTTAGCACTTCAATGTAGCTGAGTGCTAGAGCGCTGGTGACAATGGATGCAGTGGTTCCACTGATGATGCCGCCGATAATGGTCCCTGCACCGGGGATGAATTTAAAGGCATTGGCAACCAGCGTTTTCCCGATCATGGTCGCTGAGCCTGTCCCGCCGACTGCCGCAATGATGCTGACAATGGTGGATTTATCCATTGAGATACCAAAGATGGCAGTGATATGAGCAAGCAACGTGACTTGCATCGGGACCAATATAGAAGCATCAGAAAATGGAATGGGCGCAAACCCGACGCCAAATGTCGTAGCTACATATCTGGATGCCCAGCGTCTGGCAACTTTGGCTTTTCGTTCAATGTCTGCCTGCTGGGCGTTCGTAAAAGCCTCTTGACTCTCCTTTGGGATAAGTTGGAGCGTTTTTTCAATCAGCTGCTTCAAACCAAATCGTGGAATGACATAATCGTCCGAAATTTCATACGGTTCTGACATGACATTCTGAACAGCTGCAACAGGCAAGTTCATATTTTCCAAATAACGGTTAAATTCATCTGCCGGTTTTCCTATCGACTGCGTCAAGACTAAGATGACGGGTAGAATATTTGAAATTTCTTTGATCAATTCAATTTCCATATCCTCGATACGGGAAGAATTGGCTTGAATACAGTAATACACCGCGTGCAACGCTTCTTTGGTGTGTTTTTTATTCTCCACCAGCTCAAGAATCTCTTTCATCACCTGTTTTTGGACCTTTTGTTCAAGTTCCAACCCTCTCGTATCATACAAGACGATGGGGATACCTTCTTTAGTGATACGTCTCAAGTGTTTGGTCACAGGTTTACCAATACCGGTATCGGCTAATTTTTCACGGAATACATTGTTGATGAGCGTACTTTTCCCGACGCCCGTTTTCCCGGCAATCAAAATATTTACGGGACTCATTTTTGCAACTTCGGATTCAGTCTTTTCTAAAATTTCTTGAATCATGTTGTATTTATTATTCGTTTGTTTCATAAGCGTCCTCCTAGCTGTTTGACAATAGTTTACCATGAAGGGGTAGGTTTGGCTAAGTAGAAAGGTCTTTACCCTCAAGGCATAGGTGATTCTGTAAAAGTGTGCAACATCTTAACTGTTAGGTTCTTTGAGACAGAATATAGCATTGAACCTACCGATTAAAAAAGCTTCCAAAGGATCGACCCGGTTACTTGGGTCATCTTTAGAAGCTTCTCAATGATTGAATTTAATTTTTAGCGGTATTCAGCTGGGACGCCATCGAGTTCTTGAACTCCCGTCACATGCCACTCACCTTCACCGTATTGTAGATCCACACGGTAAACATTGTTTCGGCCACTATCTGAAACGACGGTGAATGCGCGGCCTAAGCCGTTATTTCCAACCCACCATGTGGTCATGTCGTTCTGATTGATACCAGTTACGGCACTCGCATTTTGATCAACGGCATTACGGTCACTCGTACCATCATTAAAGTTCATCGTATAGCTTTCATCTAGGGGTGCATCAGGATTGATACCCGCTTCACTGGCTTCTTCCTCATCTGAATCGTCTTCTTCAGGAGTATCTTCAGTTTCTTCGGGTTCTTCTTCAGTGTCTTCAGGTTCTTCTTCTGGCTCTTCTTCAGTGTCAGCATCAGATTCTGTGTCTTCCTCTTCTTCAGCGACTTCAGTTTCTGTGTCCTCGTCACTCTCTTCTGTTTCGGTCTCCTCTTCTAAATCAGATTCCGAATCCGTTTCGTCAGGCTCATCTTCCGTTTCGTCTTCTTCCTCAGTATCAGTGACGATTTCCGTTTCCGGAGAGCTATCCTGATCTCCTTCAGTTAGGGCATCATCACGGTTTGAAACGATAAAGATCACTAGACCGCCAAGGATGACAATGAGTAGTCCAATGACGATGTAATAAATTTTCTCGATTTTAGGTGAACCCTTTGTTTTATCTGTAGTGTTCTTACCTGCACGTGTTTTTTTCATGTAGTTCTTCCTTCCTTTTCATATGTATTCTTTCTTAAAAAGTGTACCATATTATTGTATGATAAGTGAGTAATTAAGTTAACAAACTCACGACATTCATTGCGAAATCATTTCTCCAACTGCTTCAAACGACATGATGTCTCTCTGAGATGATAGGTAACTTAACAAAAAATCATATTATTATCATTGTTATTCACGTTTCAAGATGCAATGTATAGAGCATTTTTTAAGGCTCCCCTTATCTAATTGAATCTACTATATTAAACCACATAATCAAGCTCAATGATAATCAAAAGGTCCAATTAAGTATAAAAATACCTAGTCAATTTACCGCGTTTAAGCAGGATTGGCTAGGTGTTTTTGAAGTCGATTATTTTTGGTGGGTTATTTTTCTAAGTGGAACCGTAATAAGCGGTACGATAATGGCTGCCGCGATCGCTTCAGCCACACCGTTTGTGGCAACGATGATACCCAGCGCGCCAGCTAAATTACTGATATCCACATCAATGGCCTGCGCGTAAGGTTCCCCAAAGAACAGATAGATAAACAACAGCACAAAGATGGTATTCGTGAATGAACCGACCACAGAAGCGCTGGCTATAGCCAGTTTATCGCTCTTGGAAAACAGACGTTTGAATAAGGCATATGACCATCCAGTAAAGAGACCAATCAAAATACGTGGCACCAAGGCAATCATCGGATTAGTCCAAAGCATCAAGTCCAGTGGTGTCGCTGGCATCGTGTAAGCACGAACCATACGTGTAATTCCCCAAATGCCTCCAATGATCATTCCATCTTTGGTACTCATCGTTAAGGTGGCAACGATAACGGTGATATGTATGATGGTCGGATTAAGTGGTGGAATGGGAATGTTCCCTAAAAATGGCACAAAGTTCTGTATCAGAATAATGGCCGTCAGTATACCTAGCAAGGCGATACGATGCGGGTTAGATCTTTTTTGGCTTAATTTCATAAGGGTTCCTCTTCTCTATCTCTCATTTTCCTATTTATAATGAGTCCTAACTTAGCCTATTGGTCATGCTTCGATTGAAACGACCAAGCAACACGGTAAGCATATGTGCTTCTTCTTCAGTCCAGCCGGAAAGTATTTTTTTGAATTTTTCTTCTAATTGAAGGTGATAATCATTGAAGACTTTTCCGGCTTGTTCATTCAACTTGAAGTAAACATACCGTTTGTCTTTCCCGATCGTTTTTGTTACCAAATCTTTCTTGACCATCGCATTCATCTGGCGACTGACCGTCGATTTGTCTAACCGACTTTTTGTCGTGATCTCCTTGAGCGTCAATTCGTCTTCACCGATCAAATCGATTAAATTAATCGTCGAATGAGATAATCCCATATCGTACAGCAAGTGATCAGTCAAGTGTTTATAGAGCTGATTGAATTCACTGACTTTTTCCAATAGATGAAGCGATTTTTCTGTGCTGTCCATGTGACCCATCTCTCTTTCATCTCGCTTATTTGTATACGTCAACTATATCACGATGCACCATTATGAGCAATAAAAATATGGAAGTTGGTACCAGACTTTTTTAATGCTATACTAATAAAGAGTTTTTTATAGATTGGAGTGACTTTAAATGTCTTTTGATGGCCTATTTGTCCACGGTTTAAGAGATGAATTAGAAAATGAAATCATCGGTGGCCGTATCACCAAAATACAGCAGCCTTTTGAAAACGAAGTGATTTTACGTATTCGTGCCAACCGAAAAAATAAATCGTTACTGCTTTCTGCACATCCACAATACGCACGGGTGCAGTTAACGGATATACCTTTTGACAATCCAGCCCAGGCGCCCAATTACTGCATGGTATTACGCAAGTACTTGGATGGCGCAATCATCGAGTCGATTGAACAAAAAGAAAACGATCGTATCTTGACCTTTTCATTTAATCGACGCAATGAATTAGGCGATACAGAATATCTCTCACTCATAGTTGAAATTATGGGCAGACACAGCAATGTTTTATTGATCAATAAGGAAGATAACAGATTGGTGGATGCCATTAGACATGTGCCGGCTAGCCAAAATACCTATCGTACCCTACTTCCAGGTGCGACTTATATTGAAGCACCGAGTCAAGACAGGAAAAACCCCTTTGATTATGATGGTCCGTTCCCAGTATCCGACTTGTCTTATACTGATAAAGTCAAATGGATCCAACAGACGTTTCAAGGATTTGGGAAAGATTCAGCTTTAGAACTGGCTTACCGAATGGAAGCACGCACAGATGATTCACCCAAAGCTGTTTTTCAACATTTTATGGCACCTTTTAAAACAGGTAAATTAGAACCTACACTGACGAAAGACGATCAAAAAGAATTTTTCTCTCCTCTACCCTTTGAACATCTAAAAGGAGAAACGCAATCGTTTGACTCGTTAAGTATTTTGATGGATCGTTATTATCAGAACAAAGCTGAGCGTGACCGCGTCAATCAGCAATCCAATGATTTGAGTCATCTGGTCAAAAATTTATACCAGAAGAACAAGAAAAAAATCCAAAAACTGAAAAAAGAACTAAAAGATACTGAAAAAAGAGATGAGTATAAAGTGAAAGGCGAAGTCCTGACAGCTTACTTGCATGAAGTGAATCAGGGCGATGAATCGATCACGCTACCCAACTTCTATGCTGAAGATGAATCATTGGAAATTAGCCTGAATCCACAAAAATCACCCGCTGAAAATGCACAGTATTATTTCTCACGTTACCAAAAACTTAAGAGTGCCGAGATCCATTTAACCAAACAACTAAAATCGACACGACACGAATTGAATTATTTTGACACGCTGCTTACGCAATTATCCATCGCTTCCGTTTCTGATATCGAAGACATTCGCGAGGAACTGAGAGATGGCGAATATCTGAAGAAAAAAGGTAAAAAGAATCGCAATAAAAAGAACAAAAAATCTCAGCCTGAGGCTTTTGTTTCTTCAGATGGCGTGAGTATTTTAGTAGGAAAAAACAATACACAAAACGATGAACTGACGCTTAAGAAAGCGCGCAAAACACACTGGTGGGCCCACGCCAAAGACATTCCCGGCTCACACGTGATTATAGAAGACGACGATCCTTCAGAACAAACACTGGAAGAAGCGTGTACGCTGGCTGCTCACTACAGTAAGTACCGCTTATCTGCTTCCGTACCGGTCGACGTCGTTCAAGTGAAACGCATCAAAAAACCAAAAGGCGCAAAACCTGGCTATGTAATCTATGAAGGCCAAACGACCTACTTTGTGACACCGAGTGATGAAAAAATAAGAGAATTGAAGCAAAATACAAAATAGGAAAAGCCGTGTTCAAGTGAAAAACTTGAACACGGCTTTTTTCTACTTCTACCACCTCTACCACCTTGAAACGTTGAGTGGTAGTAAGTAGACCAAACTTTGGCATGCCCAGGAGGAAATCCCGTTGAGTGGTGCTAAGTAGGCCCAACTTCGGTATGCTCAGGAGAAAATCCCGTTGAGTGGTACTAAGTAGGCCCAACTTCGGCATGCTCAGGAGAAATCCCGTTGAGTGGTACTAAGTAGACCCAACTTCGGCATGCTCAGGAAGAAATCCCGTTGAGTGGTACTAAGTAGGCCCGACTTCGGCATGCTCAGGAAGAAATCCTGGCGAGTGAGGCTAACTGTACCTGAATTCAACTTTAATAGCCATTTAAAAATTCAGATTAGTTTTCAAGAACAAAAAAACAGTATTCAAGTGGATTTCCGCTCGAACACTGCTTGACGCTGTTATGATTTAGTTAAATGATTATTTTTGTTTAAGAGGTTTTACCATGACGAAAATCAAGGCAGCACCTGTCATTAGCATTCCGATCAATAATACTGAGTTTGTTTCGATTCCTGTTTCAGGTACATCAGTTTCTTCCATGTCTACTTCTTGTAGAGTGAAGTCTGAAGGTACAAGGACAGTATCGATAACATGGATGACACCATTTGTAGCTTCGATGTCTGTGTCGACGATCATTGAATCATTGACCATAGGGTCTCCACTTAAATCAAATGTTACCATCTCACCGTTCACTGTTTCAGCTTCCATACCATCAGTTAAATCTCCAGCCAATACTTTACCTGGTACTACATGGTAAGTTAAGACTTTCGCCAAATCAGGTTGAGCTAATAACTCTTCTGCAGTGATATCTAATGCTTCCAGTAGATCTGCAAAAGCTTGATTTGTAGGTGCGAATACTGTAAATGGACCCTCACCTTGCAATGTTTCAACTAGTTCAGCACGTTGTAGTGCGGATACTAAAATACTAAAATCATCATTTCCTAAAGCGATTTCAACAATGTCTTGAGAAGGTTCTTCTCCTACGTGACTATCAGCGAATGCGGTTGGGGCTAGGGCGACTGTGAGAGCGAATGCGGTAATAAACGACAGAAAAACTTTGACCATTTTGGACATGGTGTATCTCTCCCTTATTGATAAGATGGTAAAATCGATTACTCGACGTTACTTATTTATAATAAGTGTATATGATTTACTAGTCAAGTATTAATACTCCGTTTTAAAAAAAAAAAAAAGAGGGAAACCAATACGGAAGAGATTAATGATTTTAGCAATATTTACATTCAATTTCATATCAGTCTTTAAGAACGTAAAAAAGCAGTATTCAAGTGGTTCTCCGCTCGAATACTGCTTGACGCTGTTCTGATCTATTTAAATGTTTATTTTTGTTTAAGAGGTTTTACCATGACGAAGATCAAAGCAGCACCTGTCATTAGCATTCCGATCAACAATGCTGAATTTGTTTCGATTCCTGTTTCAGGTACATCTTCTTCTTCCATGTCTACTTCTTGTAGAGTAAAGTCTGAAGGTACAAGGACGGTATCGATAACATGGATGACACCATTTGTAGCTTCGATATCTGTATCGACGATCATTGAGTCATTGACCATAGGGTCTCCACTTAAATCAAATGTTACCATCTCACCGTTCACTGTTTCAGCTTCCATACCATCAGTTAAGTCTCCAGCTAATACTTTACCGGGAACTACATGGTAAGTTAAGACTTTCGCCAAATCAGGTTGAGCTAATAATTCTTCTGCAGTGATATCTAATGCTTCCAGTAGATCTGCAAAAGCTTGATTTGTAGGAGCAAATACTGTAAATGGACCCTCACCTTGCAATGTTTCAACTAGTTCAGCACGTTGTAATGCGGATACTAAAATACTGAAATCATCATTTCCTAAAGCGATTTCAACAATGTCTTGAGAAGGTTCCTCGTGTTCCTCAGCGAATGCGGTTGGGGCTAGAGCTAATGTGAGTGCAAAGGCAGTAATAAACGACAGAAAAACTTTGACCATTTTTGACATAGTGTATCTCTCCTTTATTAATAAGATGGTAAAATTGATTACTCAACTTTACATGTATATAATAAGTGTAAGAGATGAATTAGTCAATTATTAACACCTCGATTTAGTGATTTTTTAAGGAGGGAAGCCAATGAAGAGGAAATTATTACTTTTAGGACTGGCCACAGCTTTTTTACTGCAATTGAACGCTGTCGTGCGTTCAACTGTCGAACAATCTTCGACTGCCGAGGTCCCTCCTCTTTCAACATCAACCGACGACGTACAAATAGACGAAGCATCGTTTTATTCAAAGGATAGTGTAATTACTGAGCCCGCTGCTGATATGGATGAAGAAGAATCAGACGCATTCACCTTTTTATCTAACCCTTCTGCTGAATACTATTCACTAAATTCGGATTATGTAGGCTGGATCGAAATGGCTGATACGGCTATTGACTATCCGGTAGTTAGAGGTCAGGATAATGAGTTCTATTTGGAACATGATTTTTATAAGGAAGAACATATTTTGGGAGCCATATTCATGGATTACCGAAATGTCGGAATGGGCCTTGATGATCATACCATCCTCTACGGGCATTACACCAAGAGCGGCTTGATGTTTGCCGACTTGGATAAGTATTTATCTGAAGAATATACTGCCGGTAACTCAACGATCGAATTCCAGGACCCTTATACAAAACGTAAGTATCAGATCTTTTCCGTGCATGTCTCACCTGCTGATGCGGGTTATATCCGGACATCTTTCAAAGGAAATGATTTGGAAGCCTATTATGAAGATTTGAAAGAAGCCTCATATTTCCCGATAGAATCAGAATTTGATCCGGATCAAAAGTTGCTGACCCTGATATCATGTAATTACACGGTGGATGATGGACGTATTTATGTTCATGCGTATGAAATAACCGAATAAAAAGTAAAAGATGCAAAAAAGAGATCATCTCTTTTTTGCATCTTTTTAAGTTAATCGGGTTTGATGATTTCAACAGCATCTTTGCCGTCTTTTTCTTTCATTGAAACTTTCACTTGTTCTTGTTTGGAAGTCGGAATGTTTTTACCAATAAAGTCTGCTTTGATGGGAATCTCTCGGTGTCCTCTATCCGTTAAGGAAGCAACCATGATTTTCTCAGGACGTCCCAAGTCGATTACCGCATCCATAGCTGCACGAATTGTACGTCCAGTATAAATAACATCATCAACTAAGATCACGACTTTTCCTTTAACATCGACTGGAAAGTCTTGACCTTTTACTTCGGGGTCATCCACTTCATCAGGGAAATGACGGTCATCACGGTAGAGGGTGATATCCAGTTCACCTACCGGAACCGATTTCCCCTCGATTTCTTCAATTTTTTCAGCGAGGCGTCGGGCAATAAAAACCCCACGTGTTTTGATACCTGCCAAGACGAGGTTATCAGTCCCTTTGTTTCGCTCGATAATCTCGTAGGAGATACGTGTGAGCGCACGGTTTAAAGCCACATCATCTAAAATTGATACAATTTTTGACATCGATTAAGCTCCTTTCGCTTTTTTAACGTTGTCTTACCCAGTCAAGGGTTTCGTTAAAATAATCCGGTAATGGTGCGTTGAAAGTCAGGCGTTCTCCGGTTCTAGGGTGTACAAAAGATAATGATGCTGCATGTAGGTATTGTCCCTCACCATCCAATGTTTTTCTAGGTCCGTATAATGGATCGCCTGCCATACGGAAACCGATGTATTCTAAATGCACTCTGATCTGGTGCGTGCGTCCTGTTTCTAAATTCAAGCGTAGCAAAGTGTACTCACTGAAGCGTTCAATTACTTCAAAATGCGTCACGGATTCTTTGCCGCCTTGTACAACTTTAAATTTCTTGCGATTTTTTGGATCGCGTCCGATCGGTGCATCGATAGTTCCTTTGTCATTTTCAATAATGCCATGAACCAGTGCGATATATTCCCGTGTGGCTGTTTTTTCCTGTAATTGTTCAGCCAATTTTTCATGAGCTAAATCATTTTTCGCGACCATCAGTAAGCCTGAAGTATCTTTATCGATTCGGTGCACAATACCAGGTCTTATTTTCCCGTTGATTCCGGAAAGATCTTTGACGTGAAAAAGTAAAGCATTGACCAGTGTTCCACCTGCGTGACCAATAGATGGGTGAACGACCATGCCTTGGGGCTTGTTGATAACTACAACATCGGCATCTTCGTAAACGATTTCTATCGCGATATCTTCAGGTAGCGCATCGATTTCTTCGGGTTCTTTTATTGTGACGTGAATAACGTCGCCTGTTTGAACCTTGTAATTTGCTTTAGATTCTTCCTCATTCACCGTGACCATGCCCTCTTTGATCCATAACTGGACTTGATTGCGTGAATTTTCGTTCAGTTTATCGCTTATAAATTTATCGAGACGACCTTTTTCGTTCGAGACATGAAATATTTTTGTATGATCCATTTTAGTTCGTTCCAACTTTCTTTTGCTTGTATTCTTTCCATTCATCAAGGATTAAGTATAAAATCATTAAGCCTACACCAACAGTTAGCGCCATATCGGCAACATTAAATATTGGGAAATCAATAAATTCCAATCGTACCATATCCACGACGAACTGATGAATCAGTCTGTCGATGAAGTTACCAATGGCACCACCCAGGATCAAACTCAATGAAAAAGCAAAGAGTTTATCGTTCTTCCCGTAACTGTGCAAATAATAAATGATGACCCCTACCACAATAAGCGTCACAATATAAAAGAAAATCATCTGGCCTTCTAGTATACTCCACGCCGCTCCTGTGTTTTGATGATACGTAAACGAAAGTATCGAAGGAATCACTTCACGCGTTTCATGTAAAGGGATATTTGCGACCGTCAGATATTTTGTTAACTGGTCGATGCCGATAATAATCAGTGCAATGATATAATATAATAACATATATAACTCCTTAGTATTTAAGCCTTATTGTTATTGTACAATATTTTTCAGCTAAAACCTACCTTGATTTAATTTTAATATTATATTTTGACTGATCTATACGAGTCTCTTTCACGAAATCACTAAATAATTAACAATATATGAACAAAAGCATTTTAAATACAAATGCTTTTTGATATACTCTACAAGATACCAAAATACTAAAGTTATACTTTTAAAGGAGATAAGATATGATTATTAGAAAGTGGGCACTAGTTTCACTCTCAGCTGTACCTTTGTTGTTAGCTGGTTGTGATTCGGAAAATTTAGATGATGTGCAAGACGCTACAATTGAGATTGACCGCATCAAAGGCGAAACGGTTGAGACATTCAACCAATTGGTCATGTCAGAAGCAGATTTACAAAGTCATTTTGACGAAACAATGGAAACGGATGATGACTTGGCAACTTTAGGGGATGAATCTTCGTCTGTCTTTGAAAACATTGCTTCCAGAGAAGAAATTGTGATAGAGCTGGAAAACAAGCAAAGTGAATTTGAAGAACACCAGGAAACACTGACGAGTTACGATGGCGAACTTCTCGATCATGAAGAGGTCAATGCAGTTAACGATTCAGTCAGCGATTTCAACACACACCTCTCCAGTTACATCGACAATTATAAAACGAGTTTGGACAATCAGCGCGACTATTTCACAGGCTTAGCGGATGAGAATGCTACCTATGATGATTTTGTCGAAGGCATCGATCAAATCAACGACGAACGTGTAACACTGTTACAGATGTTTCCGGAAATAGATGGAGCCTTGATTGCAATCAATGGCCAGCTGTCAACGTTACAGTCCTCTATTGACGCACAACTAAGCGAAGAAGAATAAAGGAGTATTAGCATGAAAAAAATGATTCTATCTACCCTACTTGCTTCCACGCTCCTGCTTACTGCGTGTGAAGCAGCAGATAGTGAAGAAACTCTTGAAACCGAGAATAATGAAACGAGCCAGGATTCAGAAGTGACCAATCAGGAAGAAACGACTGACTCCTCTGATGAAGAAACGGATGAATTGGAAGAGGATGTTGAAGAAGAAGCCGATGTGGCCGAATCTATAGAGTACTTATACGAAGTGAGTGACAATTTAGCCTATATCAACGTGATCGACGGTAAAGAAGCCAACAAGCAAGTGGCCCTATTGACGTTCGACGATGGTCCCAACGGACACACGTTGAAAATCGCTCAGTCTTTGGCTGAAAAAGATGCACCGGCAATCTTCTTTGTCAATAGCATGTATCTTGAAGATGACGAAGGCAAAGCCATTTTAACTGAAGTTCACGAAATGGGATTTACAATAGGTAATCATACGCACACTCACGCGAGCCTGCCTTCTATTTCTGAAGAAAAACAAACAGAAGAAATCATCACAACCAACGATTTGGTTGAAGAAATCATCGGTATACGTCCGCGCTTCTTTAGAGCACCCTTCGGACAAAATACTGACCATTCCAAACAAGTCGTTCTAGATGAAGGCATGGCTTTGATGAACTGGACATACGGTTATGATTGGGAAGACGCGTATAGAGATCCGGAAGCTTTGACGGACATCATGATCAATACCAATCTACTTGTACCGGGCTCTAATTTACTTATGCATGACCGTGAATGGACCGCAAAAGCAGTCCCTGCAATTATTGACGGCTTAAGAGACAATGATTTTGAATTATTAGATCCAGATTTGATCCTATCCAATGAATTAGAAAGTGAGGATGTTAGCGAATGATGAAAAAATTTAAACAGACCCTCTTCTGCTCAGCCGCACTTCTGTCAGTTAGTGCTTTAGGAAGCACTAGTGTAGAGGCTGAAACAACAACAGAAGACCAGCAAGTCGAAACAACCTACTTAACCATGAGTTCAGAGCCACTTTTGATGATTCCCGAAACATTTCCCAGTCAATTCAAGTATGACAGCGGCGTAGATATTCCTTATCCGGAAGACGGCGTTAAAGGTATTTTCCTGACAGCAAATTCTGCTGGTGGCTCACGTATGGAGAGCCTAATAGATTTAATGAATCGCACAGAACTGAATTCAATGGTCATTGATGTCAAAGACGATTATGGTGACATCACGATGCCAATCGATTCGGATCATGAATTGATCACTGAAAACACTAGAAATTGGGTCGATCCGGAGCAGTTGATGCCTCAATTAGAAGAAAACGGCATCTACCCTATCGCTCGTATCGTGGTTTTTAAAGATAACAACTTAGCCGAAGAACGTCCGGACTTATCCTTTACACACCCTGATGGTTCTGTATGGACTAACCGAGCAGGTCATGCTTTCGTTAATCCGTTTATGAAAGAAGTTTGGGACTACAACATTGAAGTCGCAAAACAAGCAGCTAAACTAGGTTTCAAAGATATTCAATTCGACTATGTTCGTTTCCCTGAAGGTTTTGAACTCCGTGATGAAGATGTCATTTATTCACGTGAAGACTACGAGGGTAGCGATCTCGACAACGTGCAGCTGCGCGTTGAAGCAGTTACTGATTTTGTAGCCTATGCACGCCGTGAGCTCCAACCTTTTGACGTAGACGTTTCCGTTGATATATTCGGATACGCAGCAACGATTGAAGAAGCGCCGGGTATCGGTCAAAACTTCTCTCGTATTTCCGAGAATGTCGATGTCATTTCATCAATGATTTATCCAAGTCACTGGGGACCCGGTTCGCTAGGAATCGCCAAACCAGACTTGGAACCCTATAATGTGGTTGCCAGATACATGGAGTATGAAAATGAAGTCTTGGGCAACTTGGGCGAGAATGCACCCGTTTCACGTCCCTGGATTCAAGACTTTACCGCTTCCTATCTAGGCTCCGGATGGTATAAACGATACGGTGCCCAAGAAGTCGAAGATCAGATTCGCGCACTCAACGAATATGGTGTCAACGAATTCCTACTTTGGAATGCCGGTAACTCTTATTCTGAAACTGCTCAATACAGTTTTGACTAAATGTAATCTGAAGGCTGAGACTTTTGTCTCGGCCTTTTTTTCATGTAAGAAATCTTGCCAATTGATCAGATAGGTCTTGAATAGGCGTGCCCGCCTATTCATACATTTTAAGAGAGCCTTGTAGTGCTTTATGCTTATATAAGGGTAACTCAAACCCATTTAGCGCGACGAGTTGTGGTTATAGGGCTTTATAAGAGGAACTCAAATCAATTTAGCGCTGCGAGTTATGGTTATAGGGCTTTATAAGAGGAACTCAAATCAATTCGGCACTGCGAGTTGTGGTTATAGGGCCTTATAAGATGAACTCAACCCCATTCAGCACTGCGAGTTGTGGTTATAGGGCTTTATAAGAGGAACTCAAACCCATTCAGCGCGACGAGTAACGGTTATCAGGCCCCGATAATGCTCATTCCATCAAAAGAAGGAACCGAATCATGCCAATAACTTACCTATTGTCGGTATAAAACAAAGAACAGAGGAACAACTCATTATAAATTGAGTTGTTCCTCTGTTCTTTCAATAATAATTGTTGTTAGAGCCAATCTGAGAGTTAAAGATCAACATTAGCCTACCTGCACCGTCTCACTGACATCAAGCATGACCAGATGTGATGCTATAACAGGTTTATTGAGGATCGATTCCAAAGCTCGTTTATAGAGAGTCAGCTGGCCACGGTATTTATTCAGCATGTCATCCCCTGCTCGCTCTCCCAAGTGAGACACACGGTCCGTTTTATAGTCAAACAGAACAATGCCGTCTGCTTGTTCGATATACCCGTCAATGATCCCGTGAATCAACACGTGATCATCAACGGTTTCCATATCATTGAATATATCTTTCGCTTCCATGAGCAATGAGAAAGGGACTTCTCTTTTCATGAAGGGTGCATGATCAATAATATAGGCACCAAAGGATGTTTCAAAGAAGTTGAGGATCTCGTCTATACGAATAAGACCAGCCAGTTCTTCCGTAAATACCTTTTCGTCAACGAGATGAGCAACCAATGCTTTGACTGATTCGTTCGTAGGTGTCTCGTTTAAATCGAGCGTTTGCAGAACCAAGTGTGTGGCCTTACCTACTTCAGCGGGTGTCGGCTTGAGATCCTCTTGAATAAAGGATGGTCGACTTAGCTGATCCTCGACATACCTATTGACCTGTCTTGGTTTGGTGACATCGATTTTGACCATTTGACCATCATCAGGTTCTTCAAACAAACGCTTGATTTCTGAAACCGACTGATAACTGGTTGTTTGAGTTGCAATCTGATAAGCGTAAGGTTTATTCATTAATTCAATGGCATCTTTCACTGCTTCTTTGACCCCATTGTCCGCCTGTGCACTCAAGGTTCCTTCTTTCAATTTCGGATACCACTCGGTTGTGTCAGACTTTTGATGAGACAGCAGCGCGTCCTCCAGTTCTTCCTGATTATAAAACTGAACATCAAAGGAAGTGTCGTAGTGATGAATCGCTGCATTTTGCGCCTCGATGATTCGCTCGTCGTCCATGTGTTCGTGCCTGATGATACTGAAACCGATCCAGTCCATAAACCCTCGAGCACCCAAACGCATATCTGCAGGAAGCACGCGTTTCGGGTGTCCGCCGACCAGTCCCCAACGTTTATAGGCATCTTCCTTATTCTTGTACGAGCCAACTAATATCAATTTCTGTTCTGCTCGCGTTAATGCCACGTACAACACACGCATTTGTTCAGACAAGAGTTTGGTTTTCTTTTTATATTTCAATGCTTTTTCCGGTAATGTCGTTTTTTTCTCTCGGGATTCCAAATCACGGTATTCCGCGCCTACCCCGTATTCTTCATCAAAAACCGTTGCGCCCTGCGCATCTCTAATATTGAACTTCTTCGTCATATCCAATACAAAAACGATCGGGAACTCCAATCCTTTGCTGGCATGTATGGTCATGACTCGAACAGCATTTTCGCTGTCTGAAATAGCTTGCGGTTCGGCCAAATCCTTATCTTTTTTCTGCATTTTCTCGATGAACCGGATAAACTGGAACAGACCTTTGAATGACGTCTTTTCATACGCCGCCGCCCGTTCATACAAAGCATGTAGATTCGCTTTTCTTTGTCTTCCAGAGCTCATGCCACCGACATAATGTAAAAAGCCAGTGTCTTCAAAGATCATCCAAATGAGAGCAACAAGGGATTGTCTACGTGACTGTTTGCGCCATTTTTCAAGCAACTCCAAGAACGTTTGAATCTTCACCTGTAGATTTATATTCTTGATATCTTCCCAGTCTTCCTTATCAGCGAACTGAGTCAATGCGTCAAAGAAGGAGGATTGTTTATCCATAATACGAATACGCGTCAAGTCCACTTCATCTAATCCGACGATCGGTGACCGTAACACTGCAGCTAAAGGGATATCCTGCTCTGGATTATCAATGATTTTAAGGATAGACATCATAATGGTTATCTCGGTGGTTTGGAAATAGTTTTGCGTATCCTTCACTGAAGTTGGTATGCCCAACTGTTTGAAAATATCTTGAATATCTAAATTATTTTTCTTTGTAGGAGTCAACAATACAATGTCTTTGAGCTCAAGCAAACGCATGGTTTGGCCTTTTTTGTCGTATATTTCATAACCAGTGGCCATCATCTCGAGGATTTTGTTAGCTACCATGTAGAGTTCTCCTTTTGTTTTCGTATCGATTTGAAAGGATACGGAAAGTGCTGCTGGTTCGTCCTCTTCCTCTTCTTCTGTATCCTCTTCTTTTGATTCGTATAACAGGATATCGGTTTGAAAGTTGTCTGATGCTGGGAAAGCTGTAAAACCATTAACCAGTTTAGCTGAATCATCATAGGTCAGATCTCCGACTTCTTTATCCATCAGCTGATCAAAGATAAAATTGGTAAAGGAAAGCACTTCTTTTCTGGAACGAAAATTTTCCGCTAATATAATACGTTCGCCAGTTTCTTTAGTTGCGTAGCGCTCATACTTATCGATAAACAAACTTGGATCGGCTAGGCGGAAGGAATAAATGGACTGTTTCACGTCACCCACCATAAACTGATTACCCTTATTGGGGTCGGGTTTGGTGACCCATTTCAATATCTCTTCTTGGATCTGATTAATATCTTGGTACTCATCGATCATCACTTCTTTGAATTGGCGACGGTAATGATTCGCCGCTTCAGAAGGCTCTTTCCCCTCGCCGGTTTCATTAGCTAATATTTTTAGGGTTAAATGTTCCAAGTCGTTGAAGTCCAGGACTTTTCGATCCGCTTTAAAGGCTTGATAGCGTTTATAAAAGAGCGTCGTCACTCGAGCCATCTCTTCGACCAGCACTTTAACCTTGGCCATGTTATCCAAGTGTTCATCAGGAGAAAATGCAAAAATGTCAGCGACCATGTCTGAATACAAATCTTTTGCTTTGTCTCTGAATGGCTTCATTTCCTTGCCGGTTTCTTTAACGATTTCTGGCGTGTCTTTCTTGTTAGGGGCATACCATCTCGCGTGACTAAAATTTTCAATCAGGGCAAAAGCATCGTTCAGTTTGTTGTCCATAACAAGTGTTTCGATTTGACTGATATGTGACTGATCGTCTGCTAAAATAGCAAGTGTCTTGCTTAGTTCTTCTTCACCATTGCCCATAGCGATTGCATCTTCAAGTAATTCTTTGATATTATTCAATGTACTCAGCAACTGCATTTTTATCAGGTGCTGAAAGACAAAACTGCGACCTAGATCATTATCCTCTACCGTATACATCTGACTTAGTCCAGACAGCCACTTCAAAGGATCGGGATTTGCTCGAGAAAATTCGTATAATGACAAGACTAGATCAGTCACGCCATCATCATTTTTATCGCTTGAATAGGCCGTCGCTAGTTGTTCGAAAAGACTGTCATCAATACCATAGAGTTCTTCACGCAGTTCATCCCAGACATCCTCTTTCATTAAGGTTATCTCCGTATCATCCGTTAATAATCGGAAAACCGGATCGAAATCGATCAGATAGTAATAACGACGTATGACTTTCAGGCAGAAAGAATGCAGCGTCGATATATCCGCATGCCCGAGCAGAGGCATCTGTCTGATCAGATGATGCTTTAAATCAGCGTCTTGATTTTCATTTATTTCTTTTTGGATGGCTAACTGGATACGTTGCTTCATCTCTCTGGCTGCCGCATTGGTATATGTCACGACGAGCAGCTGATTGATGTCAGTCTGTTTCTTGATTTTTTCGATCACACGCTGAACGAGGACGGTGGTTTTCCCTGATCCGGCCGATGCTGAAACGAGCAGGTTTTTACCTTCATCATGTATAGCCTGCCACTGGTGATCAGTGAACTGTGAACTGTGAGGCTTTTCAGGTAGTGTTGTCATGCTTCATCGTCCTCCTTTCTGGGTTCAATGATCTGATATTTCTCTTTGAGTTTTTGCATCAGTTCATCCTGATCTTTAATTTTAGGTAAGTTTCGGTAATAGTTCTGATTGTTCGGAAGCAAGACATCGAACTGAGAAATAGGATGGTATTCGCCACCAACCGTTGTAGGTGTAAATTTTTTCTTCTCATAGAATGGCGCCAGCTGGTTCTCGCCTGACAAAATCAGATTGCCTGCTTCTCTGATCTTGATCCGGTGATGCTTCAGAAGCAATTCCAAATCTTCCAGCGTAATGAACGAACCTCTAAGCTCCCCCTTTACTAGTTTCTTTAAAGGATACACAAGTGAGGAAAGGCCGTTATCCAGTGTTTTGTCTATATTTTGTAACAAGTCTTCTTCATTAAGTAGTAACCCTTTCATTTTAAACTCTTTCAACATTTCAGTATGCCAGTCTTTGCCTTTAATCGCACGACTATCGAGTAATGGGTTTTTGACTTGAGCGTAAAAGGCACCCGCGGGTTTGGCCTTCTTGCCGAATAATTCTTCTGAATGCTCTACGGCAGTATCCAGGTACGTAAGTAGTTGCATCATCAAACCATGATATATTTCATCAAATTCAAGTTTTTTGTCTCCTGATTTATAATCGACGATGCTGATGTACAATTGATTGTCGATTTCAACAGCATCTAAGCGGTCGATTTTACCCCTGACATGCAAGTTTCCACCGTTACTTAAAGGAAAAGATAAGCCAGGAACTCCTTGTTTACCGGCGATACGTCCAAAGAGGACTTCTGATTTTTGCGTGACCATGCTTGATCGCCTTGACTGATTAGTTATCGCCCACATCATTTGACGAATCGTATTGCTGAGCTGCTTTCGGATAAACTTCATTCGGTTCGACATGGAAAGCAACCGAAATTTATTTTTTTCGTACATCAAGGCCAAGACTTCATCAGTCAATTTGTTCAGTTCAGTGTCAGTGAGCTCATTTATCTTTACATCACGGGTAACGATCGTTTTAAATATACTGTCTAACGCATCATGAAAAAAAGTCCCGGTTTCTGCCGGGGTCAGTTCCTGAACTGAGCGCTCTTTCAACTTCAAACCGTATCTCAGGAAATGACTATATGGATCCAAATAAAAACTCTCGAGTTGCGATACCGATAAGTATAAGTCTTTACCGTATAATTCTTCAGCCAGATCACGATCGAGTCGTATCGGGATATTGGAGTATTCCAGACTACTAAGAATTTTCTTCTCAGTATCCGTTGCCTGTTTGATCAATGACTGATAAAGTTTCAGCCAGAAAAGTGACGGTTGATGTTCCTTATCAATGCCTTCTCGTAACACATTAACCAGATGTCCCAATGTTTCTCGACGGGAACCCACATAAGTCATCAGTGTTTCCAGCGGCTCATTGGTTAGGGTGCTCGCTTCTGCCTGTTTTCGTTTAACAGGGACGTTCAATTGACGACTGATCCGTTCAATATAAGGACTTAACTGATTATCTCCAGACCCATCATTTTTTACAGGGTAACTGAATATAAGTTTTTCTGAAGCATTCATAAAGGCTGCATAGGCCGCAAAAGGCTCGCTAGCTAAACGTCCACTCGTTGTTGGGGCCAAATATTTATCGTCAGGTAAATAAACGGAGAGTGCTTCCCGGTCTTCATCTGTGAATATCGAGTCATTTTCTTGGTTCATAGGCAGTTGCGTATCCGTCATGCCTAAAATAAATACGACTTTTTTTGTATTGATCCGGGACTTGTCGAAGTTCGTAAACATCACCTGGTCGATACTAGGTGGCACAATACTGTATGTGGCCTGTTCAAACCCTGTTTCTAAAATCGACAGAAAGGAATCCATATTCCACGGTTCGTCGCCCAAAACCTCAACGAATTCATCTAATAACTGTATAAAGGTTTGCCACACTTGTTCATGTTTACGTGCCTCATCCAAGGATCCTTGTTCAATAGCCTGATCTCGCCAATACAATAATTGTGTATTGAAACCTTGATCATCCAGAAACTGATAAAGGAGTCGAGCAGCATCCCGATTGGTTTCTATATTAGATAACTGATCATAGAAAGGAATTAAAACCTTTCTGATCTTGTTTTTTACTGCGTTGGCTTCTGCCTGCATCAGTTTGTCAGCATCTAGCTGCTCATCCATCTCTTCAAGATGAAAACGGGCATAGATCCATTCTCTATCGTCTAGCCATTCTCTGCCTTCATACCCATAAGCTAATACAACATTTTCCAACGTATCTAATTGCGTCCGCCAAACTTTTGTTCTCTCATTCCAAAAGGACAGCTTCTCTAAATTATCTTTAGGTATCATATCTTCGTCGGTCAAGGGAATGAGTAATTCGGTTTTAAGAAAACGCATGATGTCATCATAACGCCAATATCTTTTACGGATAAGGAAGAGACTCTGTATTGCTTCAACTAAAGCATGTCCTGACATATGGTCCGCTTGATCGACAAATAATTCGATATTGTTCTCAGCAAAGGTCGCTTCTAACATTTGTTTGTAATCGTCTAACCTACGCGAGACCACGAGGATGTCTTTGTACCTGTAATTGTTTATTGCAACTAAACTTTTAATAGTAGTTGCTGTATGCAATACTTCGGCTTGTCTGCTTTCAGCTTCTCTTATTTCGATGCAGTTTGTCATGTCTAGCAACGTACTTGAAGTGTTTTTAGGGGACAAATCAAAGCTGTTTACCCAATAATCCTCAAGTGTATTCAATTCGAGACATTGTTCGCTGCTTGATTCGTTCAGTAGGATATCGTGTTGGACGTGAAGTCTTTTTTCAAGTGCTTGCTGATACAAACGATAATAGGTCATACCTGTTTCGTAAAAGAAATTCGTTAATTCCGGAGGTTCTACCGCATGTTTTTTATCTAAAATCAAGGCGACTTTAACTTCCTGAGCTTGCTCTATGAGTTCAAGAATCAATGCTTGTTCTTGGGCAGAAAAACTATTGAAATTATCAATAACGATCCGTGTGCGACTCATGTCTCTTTTTTTGATTTCTTGAATCAATGCTTCCAGGACATCTTCTTTTTCTATATATTTTCCCAGAAGTTGATCCATAAATGCTTCGTATAATTGCTTGATATCTTTAAGTTTTAATTTCAAATCATTGTGCTCATGTTCATCTGTCCATTGATTTAAAAAGAGTTCTTCTAAATCTTCGGGATGGACACGGCCATTTCTCATTTCCATAAATAAGGTGGTGGTTTTATCCACAAAACCCTGCTGGTGGCTTTCGCCTCTAAATATCGTTAAATCCTCTTCCTTTTCTTTCAAAATCTTGCGTATCAGCATTGATAAACCTGTTTCAGTTAGCTGAGAATGACTGAATATAGCTGTATCTTGAAGATAATACCAAGCTAAACGACTGAAACTGAACACTTGTAAATTGATCATGCCAGCATAGTGATCACTCTGGCCACTTTGGTTGGCTTTGATAAATTCTAAAATGTTCATCTCGCTCTCGAATTTTATATGATCAGGCACAAGATAAAACACTTGATTATCACTATCTGCTTGTGACCATTCTACAAGCTGGTTATATATGTGGTCTTTTTTATTTGTATGTAAACGTCCTAATATAAACTGTAGACCCATCTGGAAACATTCCTTTCAATTAGCCGACGATTTCTTTTAACATTCTTATTCTATCAAATATATCGCATAAAAAGAAGAAAGGAAAGAAAGCCTTATCGCCCTCTATCCTTTCTTGAAAACTTATTCTGCTGCTAAACGAGCGATTTCAATTAAGACATCCGTGGCTCTTTCCATACTCTCTACAGCTACAAATTCATAGCGTCCGTGGAAATTCTCGCCACCGGCAAAGATGTTTGGTGTAGGTAATCCCATAAATGATATTTTAGAGCCATCTGTGCCTCCTCTGATCGGTTTTATGTCCGGTTCAATATCTAAGTTCCTCATAGCTTTGTCAGCTAATTCCACCGGTCTCATATCTTTTTCAATTACATCGCGCATATTGTAATAAGAATCTTTCATGATTACTTTTACGCGTTCGTCTTCAAAGGGTGCATTCAAACGGATCGCAATGTCCCGCATCAATTGTTTACGTTTGATGAACAATTCTCTGTCATGGTCTCTGATAATGTAAGCCATCCTAGCTCCTTCTACAGTACCTTGTAGTCCCATTAGATGGAAGAAACCTTCTCTATCTTCTGTCAATTCTGGCACTTCATGACTAGGTAATGCATCATCAAAAGCGATAGCCAGGCTTAGTGCATTGACCATTTTATCTTTTGCAGTTCCTGGATGAACATTTTTACCTTGAATCAGTACATTAACGTTCGCGGCATTGAAGCATTCATACTCCAGCTCTCCAACCGGTCCCCCATCGATCGTATAGGCAAAATCAGCATTGAAATGCTCCACGTCAAATATGTCTGCACCCACACCGATTTCTTCATCGGGACCAAACGCTACACGTATTTTTCCGTGTTTGATTTCCGGATGACTGATTAAATGTTCCATAGCAGCAAAGATTTCTACAATACCAGACTTATCATCTGATCCGAGTAACGTTTTGCCATCTGTTGTGATCAACGTCTGACCAATATAGTTTTTCAGATTTGGAAAATCTTTTGGTGACAACTTTACACCTAACTTTTTATTTAGGATGATTTCTTTACCGTCGTAATTCTCATGAATCTGTGGATCAACACCCTTGGCATTAAAGTCTGCAGTATCCATGTGAGCAATATACCCAATGACCGGTACTTCTTTATCCGTATTTGCGGACAGAGTCGCCGTCACAAAGCCATTGGTATCATTGTATTCCACTTCTTCCATCCCAATCGCCTTAAGATCATTCATCAATATTTTCGCGAATTCGACTTGTGTCTGTGTCGAAGGTACAGTGGTTGAATTACTGTCAGATTGTGTTTCGATTTTGACATAAGTTAAAAATCGGTCGACTAAGTTGTTGTACATTTTATCCCGCCTCTATTTTAAGTAGTTGAATACATCTTTTTGAGCTTGTGATTCGAGTATTTCAATATCCCATGAGTGTGCTGCTTTACAGTTATTCAGATACTCAGCTAACTTGGAAACTGATACGGCTTCCATATAATGGCCGGCATCGATAAAGTCCAAGCCATCCCTGAGCATGTCCTGTGCACCGTGATAAGAGATGTCGCCAGTGATATATAGCGTAGCCTTCTTGTTGAGTGCATCCTGATAATACTTTTCTCCAGAACCGCCTAAAATGGCGATTCTTTTGTGCTTTTTATCTGGGTCGACAGAGCCGTATCTTACACCATCAACGTCAAACAGGTGATTCACTTTTTTGGCAAGTTCCTCTGTGGTGAGAGGTTCCTTAAGCGTCCCCACGCGGCCAAAACCAAACGCTTCTTCCTGATTTTTCAGTGTAAATAAATCGAAAACCGGAACTTCATATGGATGGGCATCTTTTAATGCCGCAATGCTTCTGAACACGTCTTCGTCTTTGATCATCATTTCAATACGCTGCTCGTGAATGACTTCTTCCTTTCCAACGACTCCTTCAGTTGGGTTGGAACCTTCCTGAGGAGTGAAGCGTCCATAGCCTTCCAGCGTATACGACACGTCTTTGTAATCGCCAATTTGACCTGCACCGACCTGATGTAAAGCCTGTCTTACTTTTTCGGCGGCATAATCAGGGACGTAGACAGCTATTTTTTTGAAACCGCGGTTTAAACGAAGGGAAAGGATCTCGCGGTTGTTTTTATCTATGTCTATCATATCTGCTAGCCAGTCATTCATTCCACCCTTTGCTGCATCTAAATTGGTATGGGCAGAATAAACGGCAATATCCGACTTGATCAGATCAATGTACTCTTTTCTTCTGGCATCTTCTTGATTCAATGTTTTTTGAGCTCTAAAGATCGCCGGATGGTGCGTAAGGATCAAATCGATATTGTGTTTTTTTGCTTCACTGATCGTATTTTTATCAACGTCTAAAGCAACAAGTACGCGCTTAACATCTTGATTCAGTCCGCCAAATGATAATCCGATAGGGTCCCAGCTTTCAGCTAGATCCGGAGGGGCCAAACGGTCGATCTGTTTTACGATATCCGAAACGATAACGTTCTTCACTTTATCATCTCCTTGATTAGATCTAACTGTGTTTCCAGCTCGCTTATTTTCACGCTATCCGCTTGATCTGCTTTTTTCATTTGTTCTATGATATAGTTTGTTTTCTGAGCTTCACTTGACCATTTTTTTATGAATACAGGCGCTTTCTCTTTGCGTAAAAAAGGACCGAACAGCAAGTCTCTTTCCGAAAGATCTTGTCTTGTTTCACAGGGTTCAGCTTTAATGATCTCATAAATTTTATCATTTTCTTCAATAATCGTTTCTGCTACGATTTCATATGACTCTTGCATTAAGTACTGTCGAACCGTTCGTTCGTTGACATTGGGCTGTAAAATAAGGGTTTCCTGCCCGGTTCGTTTGTTTAATTGCTTCCCTTCTTCCAATATCCGCTTGATCAACGGACCACCTACACCCGCAATCGTGATGGTTGTTATGCGATCCTCTTCCTTTAACACACGTAGTCCGTCACCTAGACGCACAGTGACAGTTTCTTCTAAATGAAGCTTGGAAACTTCATTAACTGCATTTAAGTATGGCCCTTTAACGATTTCACCTGCGACGGCGAAATCAATGTGTTTTTTTTGTGCCAAGTAACACGGTAAATAGGCATGGTCTGATCCTATGTCTGCAAGTCTTGCACCCTCTTCAACATAATCTGCAACGACTTGAAGCCGTTCTGATAAATTAACTGAATTCATATGTCACCTCTTATTTTCTACTTCCCCTATTTTACCAGTTTTAAGAGTAAAATGAAAAGATAGACACATTTTTTTAATAAACGGTTTATTTGTATTAAAAAACTATTACCTACTATACAAATAGCAGGTAATAGAATAAAATGAAAAGATTATTTATTTTTTAAAGCCATCATTGGTATCATCTGCACGGTCGAACTCCCTGCCCTCTGTTAAGGGATCATTTTCGGGATCAGCCGAACGGCCGACATCCGATGGCATTGCGGAAGTATTTCCTGGATCGGCTGAGTGTCCGACATCCGACGGCATTGCTGACGTATTACCTGCAGAAGCTACTTCTTCAGTTGGCTTAGCGCGTTTACTATCTACGGCAACAACGACATTGCCATTAGCGATATCATCTCTATACGGATATAAAACGTCAGTTCCCTGATCGTAGTCATCACGGTTACGTTCATCTTCATAATCATAAATGTCTGAAGTGAACGTATCTTTTATTTTATCCCACATTGAACGACCATCATTTTTATCCGTATCTTCTGGACTTGTCGCATCGCTATTGTCAGCCACGATTTCGACCGCGTCGTGATGGCCCAGAGTGCTAGCCGTTTCTTTATTTAAATACAAGAAAATATTCTGCTTTGGAATGCCTTCATTATTCAACCGATCAACAATATCAAACGCTTCTTCTTTTGTTGAATAACTACCGATTACTTTTTTGTTTGCATCTACCATTAACATAACCTCCTGTATAGTATTGGACTGAGACTGTTGCCTCGACCCACTTTTATTATATTAATTCTATAATAAAATGACCAATCAAACGGCTTTAATCCTATTCGCTATTTCCATAGTTATTTTGTCTTAATTACTCAAGAGCTGTTCGAGGGTGAGATCAGCAATATTTTGCCGAAACGAGCAAAAAATGAGCAGAGTTGTCCGACACGTTCTAAACTAGTCGTAATACGTCCCTGTAGCTTTTCCTTTGACAGTGAAATTTTTCTGAAGTATCCGCCGTATCCTTTTAAAAACGATTGCACGTTCGCACCAATCATAAACCAAGGATGTAGTCAGTTTCATTTCAGGAAATAATACCCTTATATCTCTAATGTTTTTCATGAGAGTTTCATCAACTGAGACTTTTATGAAGCAGTCCTTACACTGACAGCTTCTTTGAGAAATCGTTAAATCAAAACTACCACACGCCATGCAGGTCAGACCTTTTTTCAATAAATGATAGTCGTAAATCGGTAATCGCTTTTCGTAAGATGCTGATGTCTGGTTCGCTTGGATAAGTTTTTCAGCTAAAAAGTGCTGAGACTTGGATAACCGTGTCATTTTCTTGTTGATCGTTGAAAAATGCACTGCCAGTTGAGCAGGAAAAATAAAAGGATCAGCCGGATCGGCGTTGTACAGATAAAACGAGGGCTCAACGAACGCAACAACTCCTTCAACGGTTTCGCTAAACGCCCACTCATCAAACAAATGATGCAATTTTATCAATGAACGGTTCAGTTGAGACAGAGGATTGCTTATTTCTTGTCCGCTTATTGTCATTAAGCGTCCAGACTTCATCTGATAGTTTCCTTTATAATTTTTCACTTCATATATCCTGACACCTTCTGTCGTTATCATTAACGTATCCAATTGAATCGTGGTTCCTTTGATCGATAATAATAAGTCGTTTAGGATGATCACCTCTCCATATAGATACTTTTTGACATAAGCGTCAAAAAGTTCCTCTCCTTCAAGGCCTTTTTCCAGATTATATAAGTACTGCTTATCTTACTCTGATAAGTTCATGCGTTGATCGAGCAGTTGTAAACCGTGCAGTAACTGCGATTTCTGACGTGTTTTCAATAGGTGCATCACTTTTCCCCTCCTTACTTAATAATATTTACCAAAGAGAATAAATATGACTAAATTTGTTGAAAGAAAGTAAATGCTGGTGGGATTTTATTAGTTGAGTGTTTTCGGAGCGCTATCTAGTACCCACTGACGAATTCCTGTTCATTGAGTGGGTACATCAAAAATTATAAGGAACTACTGGACGAGTATTGGCATCTGAGCGGTCACTAAGCTTGCCTTAAATGCCCACCCATCAGCGATTGAATCACGGGTGGGTACCAGTCGTGCTCCCTAGTGACCAGTCAGTCGTTATGGTCCAGTGACTGGTCACTAGAGAGGGGCTATACTTACCACTGAGCAACTGCTGCGCGATGACTGGTCACTAGCGAGGGTCATTACTACCCGCTCGTTAGAAGCTGGGAAATGAGTGGATGCTAGTTGACCACTCTACTATCCGCTCACAGAGCGATGCTACCTGAGTGGACATTTAAAACTGACCTTGTGCCCGCTCGAGGCCATAAATACTGTGAGCCGGCACTAAACAGTCCCCAGCAGTGCAATACCGTTCTTGATAATGGTCATACTCGCTATCTGCGAGTATGGTCGCCTTTAAGACTTTCAAAGATTGTGGAAACTGACCTCCCACGGTCAGTTTCGTCCACCTGAGCATGAAAAAAGCCGAATGATCTATGCTGTTACGCATAAATCACCCGGCTTTCATTTGTTATATAGCTAATAAAGATAGAGAACGATTATTCTTCTGAATCTTCTTCGTCTTTGTCTTCACCAATAAGTTCTGGTTCTGGCATTTCGTCGTCAGCTGCTGTTTCTGGCTCTTCCTCGATTTGAGGAGCAGAAACAGATACCACTGTCAATTCTACGTCAGTTAAGAGTTCGATTTTATCGTCTATTTCAATATCAGAAACGTGTTTAGAGTCGCCGATTTCCATAGCTGAAACGTCGATAGTAAAGTCTGAAGGAGCTTCAGCAGGTGCTACGTTCACTTCTAATTCGGAAATAGATTGTGATACGACGCCTACTTCGATTTCTTCTTCGCCAATAATGTAAACTGGAATTGTCATGTTTACTTTTTGGCCTTTAGTAAAGGCTAATAAGTCTACGTGATAAATTTCTTTTTTTAGAGCAGCACTTGTTTTATCTTTAACAAAAACTTGGTGTATATCTCCGTCAACTTCAACGTCGAATACTCCGTTTGCGCCAACTTCACGCAAAGTCATTTCAAACTCTTTTCTGTCTATTAATACAGATACAGTGTCTAATTCTTTACCATAGATAGCTGCTGGGATTTTTCCTTCTTCTCTTGCTCTTTTTGAAGCAGATGTTCCTGTTTCAGTACGTTTTGTCGCTGATAATTTCATAAAATTTTCACCTTCCAGGATTATATTTTTAAGTAAATAGCATATTTCATTAACTGAACGAGCCAGGAATTAGTATACCAAAATTATAAACAGATTGCAAAGGAAAGCGACAAGAACTTTTACTTTACACTTGTTTTTTCACTTTCCCGCAATATCTGTCAACTGTTGATTACTCTAAAAAGTCTTTTAATTGTTTCGAACGACTTGGGTGACGCAGTTTTCTTAACGCTTTTGCTTCGATTTGACGAATACGTTCTCTCGTTACACCGAAGACTTTACCCACGTCTTCTAAGGTACGCTGGCGACCGTCATCAAGACCGAATCTTAAACGCAGTACGTTTTCTTCACGATCCGTTAACGTGTCCAGGACGTCTTCCAGCTCGTTTTTAAGCAATTCATACGCGGCATTGTCTGCCGGGCTTGTGGCACCGTCATCTTCGATAAAGTCCCCTAAGTGGGAATCGTCTTCTTCGCCGATCGGTGTTTCTAAAGAAACAGGTTCTTGAGAAATCTTTAGAATGTCTCTGACTTTTTCAGTAGGCAAGTCCATCTCAGCACCGATTTCTTCCGGTGTTGGTTCACGGCCTAGATCCTGCAGGAGTTGACGCTGGATACGGACGAGTTTGTTGATCGTTTCGACCATGTGCACGGGAATACGAATCGTACGAGCCTGGTCGGCAATAGCACGGGTGATGGCTTGTCTGATCCACCAGGTGGCATATGTTGAAAATTTAAACCCTTTTTCATAGTCGAACTTTTCAACGGCTTTCATGAGTCCCATGTTTCCTTCTTGAATCAAATCTAAAAAGCTCATGCCACGTCCGACATATCTTTTAGCAATGGACACGACCAGTCGTAAGTTTGCTTCAGCCAATTCTTGTTTAGCTAAAATTTCCCCTGCTTCAATCCGTTTTGCAAGTGCAACTTCCTGGGCAGCGTTCAATAAGTCGACCCGGCCGATTTCTTTCAAATACATGCGTACGGGATCATTGATCTTAACGCCAGGAGGAGCAATCATCTCTTCTTTTTTTAATTTTTCAGCAGCCTTTTCCTGTTTCTCGAGCTGTTTAGTCAACGGGTTACCGTCTTGGTCAACGACTCCGATTCCTTCGTCTTCAAGTTTCTGAACCAAATCATCCATCTGCTCTTTTTCGAGACCAAAGGGTTCAGCTAACTCATCCGTTACTTTCACATAAGAAACTGTCTGTTCTTTGTCTTTCTTCAGGTCTTTGATGAAACGGACAACTGCGAGTTCGTATTTTTCTCCAGGCTTTTTCGTGGTTTTCTTTGTTGTTTTTGCCATAAAATGACAGGCCTCCTGATTAGTCTTTTTATTTGTTTTTTAATTGACGGTATAAATTGATGATTTCAATGCTCAACGATTGTTGTCTTGCTTTGTCTCCACTACGTTCAGCATCCTTTAAGGCTTCTCGCTTACTGATGAGGCGTTCCTCCAGAGGCTGGCGATTACAGATCAAATTAAGATAATCTTCAATTTCCCCAGGCGCGATCTCTTCTGCTAAAGAAAGCCACATGATTTCTGACGCTTTACTTTTCAGTTTGTCATCAGGTAGAAAATCGATAAACGATTGAATATTCGGATGATCATGTGAATGGTAAAACTCTTCGTAAAGTAAAAACAGGAGCTGATTCGATTCAGTCGAAAAGGCAAGCTCGTTTTCCAGTGCTGTCAGTTTCTGCCAAACCTCGTTGTAAGTGAATAAGCGATGCAGCAGGGCCGTTTCAGCTTTCATGACGGCTGTTTGTTTCGGTTTATTCTGTCGAATGACTACCGGCTGCTGGTTTGTTTCAGTACTGTGCTCTTTTTCACTTCGTTTTTTCTGCTGTTTCCGCTGTTCTTTTTTATTTTCAACGATGTGACCATGCATCTGTTCTTTCAAAGAGTCTGTAGATAAATCAAACGTTTCAGCTAATTGATTTAAGTATAACTCTCTTTCAACTGCAGAAGTCACACGTGTCAATTCTTTCAAAATGATATCAATGTATTTTAATCGTTCACTTTCGTTTTTTACATTGATTTCTTTTTTATGATACTTCATCAGAAAACTCATCAAGGTATCTCGACCATGCGCTAAAAATTCTCTGAACGCGTCCGGTCCTTTTTTCTGAATAAAATCATCGGGATCTAAATTTTCGGGAAATGTCGCAATTTCAATCGAAAAATGGGTTTCATTCATGATGAAATCGGTCGCTCGTTTGATTGCTTCTAAACCAGCGGCATCACCATCGTAAGCAATGACCACGTGATCCGTCACTTTATCTAACGTCTGGACCTGCTCTTCTGTCAGACTGGTCCCCATTGTAGCTAAACCATTCTTGATACCCACCTGCCAGGCTGAGATGACATCCATGAACCCTTCAAACAGGAGCACTTCGCCTTCACGACGAATATTCGGGCGTGCTTTGTCATAATTGAACAGCACCCGCCGCTTATTGAACAGCTCCGTTTCCGGACTGTTCATGTATTTAGCCGTCCGGGTTTGACCGTCATCGATAAACGCTCGTCCCGAGAAAGCCACCGTTTGTCCTTTGGCATCTTTAATAGGAAAAAGGATACGATTGGTAAAGCGATCATAGAACTTATCGTCATCTCTGTCGGAAAATAGTCCGGACTTTCTTAAAATATCTGGTTCACTTAATTTTTCGTTTTCAAGATATAGCTTCAACGTTTCTCTTTGTGGTGGAGAAAAACCGATTTTGAATGTTTCGATGCTCTCCTCGGTAACGCCTCTATCAAGTAAATACTGGTAAGCTTCTTCACCGGCTTTAGTATTTACGAGGACATGATGATAAAAATGTTCAGCTTTTTCATACATTGCTAACAGTTTACCTTTAGTTGAATCGACACTCGGCCGGTTCTGTTTTGCCTGATCAAAGATCGTCTGGTCTATAGGGATGTCTGCAAGTTCCGCTGTTTTACCAACGGCTTCTACAAACGAAATCCCCTCGATCTCCTGCAGGAAACTAAAGACATTTCCGCCTCTTCCACAGCTGAAACAATGATAAATCTGTTTTTTCTCACTGACTGAGAAGGACGGTGTTTTATCGTCATGAAAAGGACAGGAAGCAAAGTGATTTTGTCCTGACTTTCTTAACTGAAGATACTGAGAAATAACTTGAACAATGTCTGTTTGATCTCGAATAGAATTAATTGTTTCTTCGGGTATTCTGCTCATTCTTCATCCCCCTTCCTGACCTATGATTATAGGCGTTAAAGAAAAGGCGAACTTACCCTATAATAATCAATCTTTAGTATACCAAATTTCGTTTATTAAGTAAATAATTCGCTTGTATTCCCTGCAAACAATTAAAGAACCTGCTGGGATAACCCCATACAGGTCCAAATCATAACATTTTGTTTAAAAATTAGGCTGTCACTTTTTTTGCAATGCGATTCATCCGTTTACCCAGACTCTTCCAGATAACTTGCGCAATGAAAAAGTCGACCATGCTGTGTACAAGTGTTCCTACCCCGACAAGTAAAAAGACGACGTAAAAAAAGCTTTCTGAATAATCTCCGCCAGATAAAATACCTAAGAAAAACAGAGAAACAACCACAACTTCAGCCAGTGCGTGTACCAGACCGATCCAGAATGAAAAAATCTGACTTTTAACAGGAGATGATAATATTTCTTCTCTTCTTCCTGCTAAATATAACGCTCCGACAAGCGCAAACACGACATGGCTGAGTGCACGTATTGTGATAACAATAGGTAGTCCGGCGAGCAGAAAACCGACGGTCGATCCTAGTGATACCAGGACAGCGATATAAGGTGAAAGAAACATGGCAAAGAAGATTGGCACGTGACTTGCTAATGTGAATGACATTGGCGGAATCACAACTCTGACCGGCATGACCATCGGGATCGTGATCGCAATGGCCATTAATAAAGCGGTGATCGTCAACTTTAAAGTGTTTGTCTGTTTGATAATAAACATCTCCTTATTCTATGTATATACAGGTGTCTTTACACCTAGTAAGTATACGCATCTTTCTGGAGATGTCAACAGCTTTATTCGTACAAAAAACCTTTTTCTTTAAGACTGAGGATACATTTATCTCGGGTCGCGTCGTCTTTGGCTCTGATCGTGTGGGTATGGATGCCCTCTGTTAAAGTGGAAAGCAATAGCGTCTCGGATTTATTTAGCTTATCAAAAAATTCATCAGCTTCCAGGCGACTGGAAATATTTAAGTCTCCCCTCATCATGCCATATAAGGGGTGTTCCACGATCACATCCATCACTTCACATCCGCAGTCCACAATCGTATAAAGTTCTTCTATGGTTTCTTCACGCGTATGCACACATACAAGTTGGAATATCACATCAATGGACCCGGCTTTTCTCATCATGTACCCTTTGGGCGTGGAATAAATATCTTCACCCGCAGCTCTGAGTAAAGCGATATCGCCGACGATGACTTGCCGGCTGACATCAAACTGTGTCGCCAGTTCGCGAGCGACTATTGGTGTGGAACGAGTTTTTAAGGTTTCAAGAATTTCTTCACGTCTTTGTTCTGTTTCCATAATACTCCTCCTCGTCAGAGTTGTTTCAAGAAAATTGTGCGTCATACAATGCTTTATAGACGCCACCTTGAGCGATCAATTGCTCATGACTGCCTTGTTCAACTATCGCTTTATCCGCAACGACCACAATACGGTCTGCATTCTTTATCGTTGCCAGACGATGGGCGATAATTAACGTTGTTCTACCTTTAGATAAGCTTTCCAAAGCTCCCTGGATCGCTTGTTCCGTTTCTGTATCCAAAGCGGATGTCGCTTCATCGAGTATTAGGATAGGTGGATTCTTTAAGAACATACGAGCGATAGACAAGCGCTGTTTCTGTCCGCCTGATAATTTGACCCCGCGTTCACCAATGAGGGTTTCCAGTCCCCTTGGTAGATTATTGACCACCTCTTCGAGATTGGCCATTTTTACTGCCTCATAGACTTCAGCTTCTGTTGCATCCAGTTTACCATATAAAATGTTTTCTTTGATGGTACCCGGGAACAGGAACACGTCTTGCTGGACGACACCGATCTGTTCGCGTAAGGATTTCAAGGTGATTTCTTTGATGGAATACCCGTCGATGGTGATCTTACCACTGTCAATATCATAAAAACGCGGCAGCAGGTTACAAATCGTGGTTTTCCCTGCCCCACTTGGTCCGACGAAGGCGATGGTTTCACCCGCATCGATTTTCAAGTTGATGTCTTCCAGGACAACTTGATCTTCTTCGTAGCTAAATGCCACATTTTTGAATTCGATATCTCCTTTAAGGGTCTCGACATCGTAAGCATAATCAGTATCTTTGACCTCAGGATGGAGCCTCATTTCTTCAAGCAGGCGTTTAAACCCGGCAATGCCTTTAGGATAACTTTCGATCATATGGTTCACTCGTTCGATCGGACGGACAAACACATTGGCAAACAGTATAAAGGCTACCAGATCACCGTAGCTTATCTCGCCTTGAATCGTGAAATAGGCACCGAAAAAGAGGGTGAACAAGCTGATCAGACGGATAAAAAAGTAGTTATATGAATGACTGATAGCCATGGTTTTGTAAAAGAGATATTTGGATTGTTTGTAGGCCTGATTCAAGTGATCAAAACGTCTTTGTTCATAATCTTCATTTGAAAAAGCCTGAACGACACGAATCCCGCCGACTGAGGCTTCGATGCCCGCACTGAAATTACCCAAATCATCATAGATCTGCGTATTGACCTGGGTCATACGTTTATTGAAGAAGCCCAGTGCAACAGCGATGAACGGGACCAGGATGAAGGTCATGATGGCCAATGGGACATGAACGCTTAACATCAACCCGAAAGCACCCAGTAATGTAAACAGGGTGATAAAGATATCTTCGGGTCCATGGTGGGCGACTTCAGCAATCTCAAACAGATCGGATGTCAACCGTGTTATCAGCGTGCCCGTTTCACGGTCGTCAAAATAGGAAAAAGATTGTTTCTGCAAGTGATTGTATAGATCCTGACGCATATCGGTTTCAATATTCGTTCCCAGCTTGTGCCCATAATATGTAACGACAAAATGCAGCGTCGTGTTTATGGCGTAGATGACCAATAAGCCGATGGACACCCAGACAATAAGTGGCCAGTCACCGCTCGGCAGGATCCGATTGACGACTTGCTGGACCATAATGGGAAAGGCCAGCTCCAAAACGGCTACAACCGTCGCGGCCGAAAAATCCAGAGTGAATAACTTTTTATACGGTCGGTAATAAGAGAAAAACTGTTTTAACATAAGCTGATACTCCTTTATTCGAACTCCATTTGAGCCCATTAATAAACGAAAGAAGACAGCTTCACTGCCTTCTTTGTCTAATTATTTGATCACTAATGCATTAAACTTGGCAAATGGTCGAGCCAGTTTATTGATGCGATTTAAAAGTGCCAGACGATTGGCTTTCACCGCTTCATCTTTGGCCATAACCATGTTCTCATCGAAAAAGGCGTCGATCAATGGATGCAGTTGAACAAACTGCTGCCATCTCTGCTCGGCGGTGATATCATTTTCCGTCATCATTTCGATGGCGTTAACGGCATCATTCAAATTATGCTCTGAATCAGTTTCAAGCAATTTCGTGTCCACGCTTATGTCATCATCCGCTTTTTCAGCCAGATTGGCTACACGTGTCAGCGATTCGACCACCGGTTTGAATTGCTCCGACTGTTTCTCCGCTTTCAAGACACGCGCCTGCTCGATCAAAACGATCACGTTATCGTGTGATGACCCGAGGACAGCTGCTCTTACGTCGTATTCTTTATCCAGGCCGGCATTCTTAGAAAGCCATAGATCCAGGCGGTCCAGAATAAAGCGGCTGACACTGTCTTTGTTTTGTTCATAAAGTGCTTTGGTCTCAATGTTTTGTGTTCCCAGGATGATCGCATCCATCCAATCCGTGATGGAAAGTGAGAGATCATAGGCTTTGATGATACGTACGATTCCCATGGCTTGTCTTCTCAAAGCGAAAGGATCATTCGACCCTGTGGGCACCAGTCCGATAGCGAAGAACGACAGCAATGAGTCCATTTTATCTGCGAGAGATATCAGGGCACCTGCTTTTGTTCGAGGCAGCTCACCTTCCATACTGTCTGGCAAATATTGCTCGGCTAACGCGTTCGATACCGTCTCCGTTTCGCCTCTTTCTTGAGCAAATATACCCGCTATCTGCCCTTGCAGAGAAGTGAATTCTGTGACTGTCTGTGTCACCAAGTCAAATTTGCATATCTGAGCTGCACGTTTCACATCCGCTTCAGCTTCTGATTTCAAATCGAAATACGGAATCAGGAGTTGGGCGATGCGTTCAATGCGTTCCTGTTTTTCATAAAGCGAGCCGATTTTTTCATGGAACGAGACGGCTTTCAGTTTGTCAACAAAGTAATCGATCGCGTGTTTGTTGTCTTCTTCATAAAAGAAGGCCGCATCAGCCAAGCGTGCACTCAAGACTTTTTCATTGCCTTTACGCACGTGATCCAGTCCCTGGTCGTTGCCGTTTCTGACAGCTATAAAGTAAGGTAAAAAGGCGGCATCCTGATCGTCTGCACGGACGGGGAAGTAACGCTGATGATCAGCCATCGCTGTTTCCAGCACGACTTCAGGCACCTTCAAAAATGACTCCTCAAAGGAACCGTGAAAAACGGTCGGGTATTCAACCAGATCCGTGACTTCATTGACAAGTGACACATTGGTTGTCGGGTCTTGCCAGTTGTTTTCCTGACATAAGGCTTTGATCTGCTTAAGGATCTCATCTTGACGTTCTTCGCGGTCGACTATAACGGCTTCCTGCTTCAGCGCAGCCTGATACTCCGACGCGTGTTTCAACGTCACTGCATTTCCTAAAAAGCGGTGACCTCTTGTTTCGCTGCCTGACTTCACGTCAAAAAGTGTCATATCGACGACTTTATCATCGAGCAACGCAACAAGCCAGTGAACCGGACGAATGAATTTGTAAGACGTGTTGCCCCACTTCATTGAAACGGGGAATGTCATCGAAGGAAGACGGTCAGCCAAGCTTTTCAGCACCTGTTCAGCGCTTTGACCCTTGATTTCTTTTTCAATAAACACGTACTCTTCACCGTTGACTTCTTTGAAGACGATATCTTCCACAGAGGCTCTTTGACCTTTAGAAAAACCGATGGCTGCTTTGGACCAGTTGCCTGCGTCATCCAGGGCGATCCGCTTAGCGGGACCCTTAACAGTTTCATTTCTATCCGCCTGTTTTTCTTCCAGTTCAGTCACGCTCACTGCCAGGCGTCTAGGGGTACTGTAGACGTCTAATCTTTGGTAACCTAGACCATTTTCTTTAAGATGCGTTTTGACCAGTGCTTTTAATTGATTGGCTGAAGGTGCGACGACTTTCGCAGGCATTTCTTCCAATCCTATTTCAAGTAAGAATGTGTGTGTCATTTATTTCTCCTCCTTAACGCCATACTTTTTGATCCACTTGTCTGCTTCATTGTCTTTTAAAAGTGGGAAAGAAAGTTTCGCCCGTTCTTCTAAAAAGGCCTTGGCGATCAAGCGGGCCATATGACGGATGCGTTTGAGATAATCCGGGCGATCTGTTGCAGATACGGCACCTCTGGCATCCAGCAGGTTGAAGGCGTGGCTACATTTCAGTACATAATCATAGGCAGGATGGACCAGATTATTTTCAATCTGTTTCAGTGCTTCTTTTTCAAAGGCAGAAAACTGACTGAATAAAAAGACCGTATCACTGTGATCGAACGAATACGCAGAATGTTCATATTCCGGGTGCTTAAAGATCTCACCGTATTTGACGCCCGGTGCCCATTCGATGTCGTACACACTATCGACATCTTGAATGTATGATGCCAAACGTTCCAGACCGTATGTGAGTTCACTGGTAACGGAATCCACTTCCAGACCACCGACTTGCTGGAAATAGGTGAACTGCGTGACTTCCATGCCGTCCAGCCAGACTTCCCAACCTAAACCGGCACAGCCGAGCGACGGATTTTCCCAGTTGTCTTCGACAAAGCGGATATCATGTTTCAATGGATCGATGCCTAATGCTTTCAAACTTTCGATATAAAGGTCTTGAATGTTTTTAGGTGAAGGTTTCATCACAACTTGAAATTGATGGTGCTGATACAGACGGTTAGGGTTCTTACCGTAACGTCCGTCAGCGGGACGACGGCTTGGTTCCACATAAGCGGCGTTCCAGGGTTCTGGTCCAATGGCACGCAGAAATGTATAGGGACTCATCGTTCCAGCCCCTTTTTCTGTGTCATAGGCTTGCATCAGCATGCACCCTTTTTGGGCCCAAAACTGTTGAAGTGTAAGAATAATATCTTGAAATGTTTTTACTTCTTCCATTTTCTTCTCTCCTTTAATTGAAACGAAAACATAAAAAGACCCGTCCCTATACTGATACATGTGTTCAGTATAGGGACGAGTCTTCTCGCGGTTCCACCCTACTTCTGACTTTGGCTCTCAAAGTCAGCTCTTTTAAATGGACACTCCGGATGCCTTTCAAAACAGTGTCTTCCGTAGCTCACACGTCCCTACAGTCGCTTGTTAGATCACTTGTTTTTACTTTTCCCTTCATTGTGTCTTGTATTTAATTTCTACACTTTATCTTATATGAAATACACGTTTTGTCAATCCATACTTTTTCACTCTTTTTTATCTGGAGAAGGTTTCAGCATGTTTTCCCATTGTTTCATACTGTCAATGAACCGGCGGCTTTTAAGCTTGATCCCAACCATTTCATCATAGAGCTGGTCGATGACCGCTCTGATTTCTTTTTTCGTTTCATCAGTGATAGAAATAGACTTGATCTTATCAAAAGATATGACCGAAAACAGCCGTATGAAATGAATGGCTTTGGGACTTGCGTGGTAGCGTCGTTCATCTTCAAAGTAATGTTTGGGACAGAGCAAACCGTGATGCAGGCTTGAATAATCAAACGCCCCTTCTGTCGTTCCGCAGATCACACACCCGCGCAGTTCTGGCATGACGCCGAACTGGCTCAAAAAGCGTATTTCAAAAATGTTCATGATGACTTCGGCGTCTAATCCTTCGTCGATCGCTTCCAGGCCTCGCACCAGCTGTTCGAATACATTGACGTCCACTTGCTTGTCTTCCAGTGCTGCGTCAGCTAACTGAAGGATATAAGTGCCATAGGCATTCTGAAAGATATCCTGTTGGATCGAGGAGAAAGGCGACACGAGTTTAACGTCACGAATGAAGCTCAACCCCTGCTCTCTGATATCAGCGATATATGTGGCTTGTGTGAACGGCTGAATGGCTGGTTTCAGTTTGTTGTTCGGGTTTTTGGTTCCGCGCACAAAAAACATCAACTTACCGTATTCACGCGTAAACAGCTTCACCAGATAATCTCTTTCGCGGTGTCTTCTGACAGACAGCACGAGTCCATGCACTTCTTCTAACTGTGACACTCAGCCACCTTCTCACTTTTTACTTTGAATTAATAGTTATCTTTATCATAGCCGAAATCTTTCAGATTCGTCTGCTTGTCACGCCAGTCGCTTTGTACTTTAACAAATAATTCTAGATATATTTTGTCACCAAGCAGTTTCTCGATGTCACGGCGCGCGTTGATGCCAATATCTTTGATCATCTTACCCTGTTTGCCGATGATAATGCCCTTTTGAGACTTTCTTTCCACATTGATGACTGCACGGACTTCCACTTTATCATCATCATTACGCTGCATACTTTCGACCACAACGGCGATGGAGTGAGGGATTTCTTCACGCGTGCGTTCCAGGATCTTTTCACGTATCAGCTCGGACACGATAAAGTACTCGGGGTGATCAGTTACCTGGTCTTCAGGATAAAACTGCGGTCCTTCCGATAAATAGGTGACGATCGTTTCCACCAGATGTTCGACATTATTGCCGTCTATAGCTGAAATAGGGACGATCTCTGCAAATTCTATTTGTTTGTTGTAGTCCTCGATAATAGGCAGCAGCTCATCTGGATGAACCTGGTCGATTTTATTTAATACAAGAAACACCGGACTTTCAATGTGTTTTAATTTATCGATAACGAAATTATCGCCTGCTCCACGCTTTTCTGTGACATTCACTAAAAAAAGAACGACATCGACTTCGTTGAAAGTACTGAGAGCCGTTTTAACCATAAAATCACCTAAACGATGTTGCGGTTTATGAATACCCGGTGTATCGATAAAGACGATTTGTTCTTTGTCTGTCGTATAAATACCCTGAATTTTATTACGGGTCGTTTGTGCTTTGTCACTCATGATCGCGATTTTCTGACCCACTAATCGGTTTAGTAGTGTTGATTTCCCTACGTTTGGTCGACCCACGATCGAAACAAATCCTGATTTATATGCTACTTCTTCTTCTTTACTCACACCATATCCCCCGCCTGAAATGCTCCCGGCAATAATTCTGCCACTGTCGTTTCTTTTATTTTCCCTTTTTTATTTGTCAGTAATACTTTCATATCCGGTTCAAAAAACTCAACCATCACTTGACGGCATGCGCCACATGGAGAGATGGGTTCGTCTGTCCCTCCTGTGACAACTAAATAATCGAACTCTTTGTCTCCTTCTGAAACAGCTTTGAAAATAGCCGTACGTTCAGCACAATTAGATAATCCGTATGACGCATTTTCTATATTGCAGCCTGTATAGGTTTTGCCATCTTTTGTAAGAAGTGCAGCACCGACTGGAAAATTCGAATAAGGAACATAAGCTTTACTCATCATTGCATTAGCTTTTGAAACCAATTCTTTTTTCTTTTGTTCTTCCATTCATATCGCCTCTTTATAATAGTATTTGTAGTAATTTCGGCAGTATAATAATCGTTCCGATCACAACAGCGAAAACGGCTGTCACCAGGACAACTGCGGCTGCCATGTCTTTAACTTTTTTAGCAATCGGATGATATTCTTCTGTAACCAGATCGACGACATTTTCGACAACTGTATTGATCAGTTCCATGACGAAGACCAGGTAACTCACTAGGAGAAGCCATAGCCATTCATCACGGGTGAGACCAAGAAACAAAGACAAGCCGAAAACAAAGAGTCCAGACATAACATGGGTACGCATGTTTCGCTCTTCTTTAAAGGCCGTTTTCACACCCCATGAGGCATAGCGAAAAGAGTCTCTATATTTTCTGTTTTTTAGTGGTAAATCTTGCTTATCTCTTGAGTCCATACTCACTTAAAATCTCCTCTTGTAGGGAGAACATCTCTTTCTCATCTGCTTCTGTCATATGGTCGTATCCATTTAAATGCAGGAAACCATGGACGAGCAGGAAGCCGATTTCTCTATCTACAGAGTGTCCATAATCGCCGGCCTGTTCCACTGCTTTATCGTAAGAAAGAAAAATGTCTCCTAAGTCTCTTGGTATTTCATCGTTTTCCAGTTCAAGTGTCATAAAAATATCTTCGTCGTCTTCCAACGCAAAGCTGATCACGTCAGTCACAGTGTCTTTGTTGCGGTATTCTTTGTTGATTTCTCTTATTTTCTTATTATCGACGACCGTGATGGAAATTTCTGCACTTTTCGGGATAGTCAATTTATCTGCAGAAAATTGCAGCAACTCTTCCATCCAGTTTAGTTTTTCTTGGGTCAGGTGTTTGGTATCATCATGTATTATTATATCCATTAATCTTCCCTATCCGGTTCATTCACATACGCAAGTATCACTTTAGCAACCAGAGGATGTCTAACAACATCATCTGCATCAAAGTGAACATGCCCGACGCCTTTAACTTTAGCGAGCACACGTTCAGCATGAATGAGTCCGCTGCTTACTCGTTTGGGCAAATCGATTTGTGTAATATCACCATTGATCACCATTTTAGAACCGAAGCCTAAACGGGTCAAAAACATTTTCATTTGTTGAGTGGTCGTGTTCTGAGCTTCATCCAAGATGATAAACGCATCATCCAGCGTGCGTCCACGCATATAGGCTAAAGGAGCAATCTCAATGGTTTCTCGCTCGATCAAACGATTGGTATGCTCTGTGCCAAAGATCGTATAGAGCGCATCATATATGGGGCGTAGATAGGGGTCCACTTTCTCTTTCAAGTCCCCAGGTAAAAAACCGAGTGATTCGCCCGCTTCAACTGCCGGTCTCGTTAAGATGATGCGTTTAACATCGCCTCTACGCAAAGCTGCTATAGCCATAGCGACAGCGACGAATGTTTTGCCGGTTCCAGCCGGGCCAATACCGAAAACAATATCATTAACCTTGACTGATTCGATATAATTGCGTTGTCCCACGTTTCGCGCCCTGATGATCTTGCCATCTTTGTCACGGGTGATTTCTTCTTCGTACATACGCACGAATTTTGCCAGATTATTTTGATTCGCCATTCTGATAGCTGTTATAATATCTGCTTTTTTTATCTCAATGCCTTTATCTTCCAAGAGCAGTAATTGTTGAAAAAGCGATTCGATCAAATCGATGGTTTCATGCTTGCCTTCAATTTCGAGTTGGGTGCCGCGGCTGTTGATCGACACATCCATTTCTTCTTCCATTAACATTAAGTAACTATTTTGAGGACCAAATAAAGCAAAGACTCGCTGCGAATCTTCTAAATGAATTTGTCGTTTCTCATTTGATTCAGTCAACCAGCTAACATCTCCTTCTTATGTAAGACTGACAACTACATGTCAGCTCTCACTCCATAGTCGGTTTAAGTATATAAATAATAGCATAAATAGCACTAAAACTCTATGAAGTTGCTGAAAATAACACTTTTTGCTAAAGATTAAAATGATTGCAAAAAAAGAACGTTGTTTAAATGGTTCTAAACAACGTTCTTTTTTGATTAAAGGTCTACTTAGTTAATTCTTCTTTGACGATAGAACTAACTAATGATCCATCTGCTTTTCCTTTAACTTTCGACATCAAAGCACCCATCACTTTACCCATATCTTTCATGGATGATGCTTGCGTTTGAGCAACCGTTTCTTGAACAATCGTACGAACTTCTTCCTCACTCAATTGAGCCGGAAGATAATTATCGACAACGGACAGTTCTTTTTCCAATTTAAGCACTAGGTCTTCGCGACCGGCGGCCTTAAATTCAGTATAAGATTCTATGCGCTGTTTTTTCTCGCGAGCAAGAATCGTTAATTCTTCTTCCTCTGATAATTCTTCGCGCTTATTGATTCGTTCAGTTTGTAGGGCAGATTTCAACATACGAACAGTTGACAATGTTTCTTTATCTTTCTGTTTCATAGCAGTTATCATATCCTGATTTAGTTCATCAAGTTTACTTATCGTGTTCACCTTCTATCATTTGAAACAACTGACAAAACGAAAATGATTATTTACGTTTACGTGCTTCTATAGATTTCAATTTACGTTTGACACTTGGTTTTTCGTAGTGCTCGCGTTTACGGGCTTCTTTCATAGTGCCGGATTTAGAAACGGAACGTTTGAAACGACGAAGAGCATCCTCAAGACTTTCACCTTTTTTGATATCTGTTTTAGTCAACGTTCTTCCCCTCCCCTCGTACGTTCAGGGCGTTCCATTTGCTAGTAAGAAATAAAATAGTCACAATTGGTCTTCCCTATCAATAAATGATGTAATTGTAATTTATACATAAAGTATAATACAATTCATTTTTATTATATAGAATAAAGTAGAGAGCGTCAACCTTATCATTAAATTAATCACAATAATTTGGTCGACACTCTCTTATCTAATTATTAAATCGTCTTTTTCAGGCACTCTTCACATTTTCCGAATAATTCGAAACGATGTGAATCTACCTCATAACCTGGCAGCTGATCTTGGAAAAGTTCTAACGGACATTCCAATTCTTTTGTTTTCCCACATTCTGTACAAATAAAATGATGATGGTGTCCATGCACGTCACACGTTGCACGAAAGAGTTTTTCTCCGTTCAATTCTGTCTCTTCTACAACATTCAATTCAACAAACATATGCAAATTTCTATAAATAGTGTCTGGGCTTATACCCGGAAACATTTTCTTCAATCGGTCTTGGACTTCTTTAGCAGACATATATTTATTTGAATTGTATAAAATTTCTAAAATACGCTGTCTTTTTCCCGTCGTCTTGTAACCATTTTTTTTTAGAGTTCTAACAGCTTGTTCAAATGCGGCCACTGAAATCGCTTCCCTTAATTATTATTTATCCTTCTACAGTATAACGAAACAATTTTAAATATCAAGTTTCATAATTATTCTATTTTGGCTCCACTTCCTATATACTAAGATTATAAATGATTTGAGAAAGGAGTTCTAACTATGCCTTCACGTTCTTCATTAACAATAATGGTCTTATCCGATTCTGTGGGTGGAACAGCAAGTAACGTTGTGCATGCAGCGATGGCTCAGTTTCCTGAAGTGAAGTACGAATTAAAGAATTATCCCTTCATTGCTGGAGAAGATCAAGCAAACGAGATTCTGGAAAAAGCAAAAAAGTACCATGCTATTTTGCTCCATACTTTTGTTGATCCTATCTTGGTCGAGACGATTGAAGATTTTTGTGCCATAAACGAGTTAAAATGTTTCGATGTCCTCAATCCGCTCTTAAGAGAAGTGACGGCGCGAACAAATATTATGCCACAACACAAACCAGGTGCCAAACATAGAATGGATGATGAATATTTCAACCGTATCAGTGCATTGGAATTTGCCATTAAATACGATGATGGTAAAAATCCCAAAGGTTTCCTGGAAGCGGATATCGTTATCTTGGGTATTTCAAGAACATCCAAGACTCCGTTAAGTATCTATATGGCTAATCAGGGTTATAAAGTAGCCAATCTACCTTTAATGCCCGAATCACGTTTGCCTGACGAAATATGGAAGGTGGATACTCACCGGATCGTTGGCTTAACAAACGACGAAGAGATGTTGTCCAATATCCGAAGAGAACGCATGATTTCTTATGGGATGTCTCCCGAGACACCCTACTCGAGTAAGGATCGCATTCGTAAAGAAATTATATATGCAGAAGAACTATATACTAAATTGAATTGTCAGGTTATCAATGTTTCCAGCAAGTCTATCGAAGAAACATCAGCTATTATTATTGACTCATTGAAACATCAGTAAACTTCCGATAGTTTGATAAAAAGTGCTCCGCAGCTTTCGTTCCCGCTCTATTTCTGAGTGGAAACCGCTGTGGAGCACTTTTATATTTATTTATCCTTGAAGTGTAAACTCATTTCGGAATTATTTTTGAGCTGTCATGACCGACCCGGATTCAAGCAAAGTTTGAGTTAGTCCTTCTTCCTTCTAAAATAAAAACTATTTATTGAAGTATTGTGTCAACAGCTTTTATACCTATTACTTTTCGACTCAAGAGATCTTTTATACCGTCTTTATCTACACCCGTTTTTCTTTCCAATAACGCATTTAGTACTAGTTTTGTTCCATAGTCCATACCATGAGCGCCGGTAATCATCAAAAGGTCTCCTGTCTTTATCTTGCCAAGTCCGGCAGCGATTGCATCCGGCAGTTCCTGATAAAAGTCGACGGTTATGCCTCGACTTTTCATGACATCAATATAAGCGTTGGTTTCTTCTTCCGTCACGCGATTCAACTTATCGACATGTGAGCGGCTTGCTGTCAGTATGATTTGCTCGATATTTAGTCTTGAGAACCAATCTGCCATGTTTTCAGCATTTTCACGGTTGATGCTGGCACCCCTATTGCCACGTACGGCATGGACGAAATTAATAGAGTTATAACCCAGCGCTTCTATCGTCGCCATGCTTGAATCGATGTTGTTTTCATTCAGCATCAAATCGTCAATGATCATAAAGTCGTCGTTATAGATAAGCTGGAACCGTCTTTCTACGCCTTTGAATCCTTCCAGACCCTGCTTGATGGTAGTTATAGGAATATCGTTGACCAAGCCTGTGGCAATAGCAGTCAGTGCGTTATATATCGAGAAGCGGCCCAGAACAGCTAAATGCAGTCTGAATGATGTCGGGCTTATTTCAGTGCCCTCTAGAGTCTTTATTGGCTTATTCAAGTGAACCGTACATTCCGGCGTACCGCTGGACAAGTCGATATCCGAAACGGAGAGATATCCGGTCGAATTTTCGATCCCGAAAGTAATGACTTGAGCTTCCGTTTCTGATGCTAATTTCTCTATAGTAGGTTCATCTATATTCAAGACAGCAACACTTTCTTTCGGTGCCTGCCGGATAAAAGATGCTTTCGCATTGAAATATGCTTCGTAAGAGCCATGAAGATCGATGTGATCTCTGCTTATGTTGGTGAACGCAGCGACATCGAATGCGACATTGGCTACGCGTTGGAGCTCCAATGCGGATGAAGAAACTTCCATCGAGACATGTGAAATGTTTTTATCCCGCATGTCTGCTAAATGTTTCTGCAGATCAAGAGATTCCGGCGTTGTAAGGACACTTGGCACCATCACGTCGTCATACTTTACCATTATGGTACCGATCAATCCCGTTTTCAGTTCATGGGCCCTAAACACAGCATCTGTCATGTATGTAATGGTTGTTTTGCCATTGGTACCCGTGACCCCAAATAACCGCATAGAACGTGAGGATTTTCTGTAAAATAAGTCAGATAATTCTGCTAAGGCTTTTCGGCTGTCCGCAACAAGGAACTGCGGAGTCGTTATGTTGGGAATGAATTTTTCTACGACAATAGCTGCGGCGCCATTCTTTTCCGCGTGGCCGGCATAATCATGTCCATCGATTTGAAATCCACGAATGCACACGAAAAGTGTACCAGGTTCAACATGACTCGAATGGTAAGCCAACTTTTTTATGTTACAGTCCGTGTCATAGCCTTTCTCAGACCGAATATCTATAGCTTCAAGTAATTTGGATAAGTTCATAAATTGATCCTCCGTTTAGTCAATGAATCGTTTGATGGTCTGTCTTACTTCAACTGAGCTAGCTTGTTATTCACAGTATTAGAATGCTACTAAAACTGGCAAAATGATTACCTTTTTCTTTACTCAACTAACTATCTAATTATGATTATGTTCATTATATCAGTATAAGGATAATCGACCCTTTTAGTAAAGGGGATTACCCTATTTTTTTAAAAGAATAAATAGCTTACCTCTTTATTATTTTGAAAAACTTTCCTGTGCTTATATTTATGGACGGCCAAATGGAAAAAGCCATACGCTGATCGGTTTATTTATAGATCAAAAAGTTTCTTTTCGTTTGTTGTCTCTTAAGAAGAAGGTCAAGATAAATGCGGTGAATGCTAGCAAGGCCACCATTCCAAAACCGCCCCGGATCCCTTCGATACCGATGTCGACCTTTCCTCCGCCAGCATCTGCAGCCGGCGCATTAACGAAGGAAGAAACGATAGACATGGACGTAAACACAAGTGTAATAGCGAAACTTGATCCGATCTGTCTGACCGTTTGTCTTGCAGAAGTCGCATGCCCCATGTCTTCATCAGCTAATGCATTCATGCCGGCAGTAGTGATCGGAATGTTGAAAATCCCGAAACCGAGTGACAAGAATAGGTACATTCCAATAATCAACCATATAGGTGTTGAAGTAGATACAAAGGCCAATAAGAGTGTGCCGACAAAGAGAATCGCGCCGCCTAAGGGGCCAATCACCTTCACCCCATATTTATCGTAAAAGTTGCCGGTGGCCGGTGAAATAAATGCTTTCAGCATGCCCCCGGGCAAAACGATCAAACCGGATAAAGTGGCTGATCGACCGAGCACAGTTTGAACATACATGGGCATGATGTTTGAAATACCGGTAATAACCATGAGCCCCAGCATTGCGATAATGACGGACAGACTGAATGTCCTATTTTTAAATAAGGATACATTCAGCATTGGATCATCACTGTTCAGATTTCTCCGAATAAAGAGAACAATAAACAGTGCACCAATTAAAATACCGCCCCACGCTATAGGTGAATCAAATCCCTGAGATCCCAAAACGGATAATCCGAAAAGGAAAAGACCGAAACCAATGAGTGAATGCCTGATCGACACCCAGTCCAGGGTTGGATTGCTCATAGGCAGTACATCGGTAAGTGTCAGTAAAGCAAGTGGAATTACTAACAGTGAACCGATGAGCAAAAAGTAGAAAATATAGTGCCAGGAAAGATTGTCGACGATCCACCCACCCATCGTCGGACCTAACGTGGGACCCAATCCCAAGACAACTCCCATTAAACCTAAGGCTCTGCCACGTTGTTCAATCGGTGAAACAGTTAAGATGATCGTCTGCATCAAAGGGATAACCATGCCGGCACCGACACCTTGGATCAGGGTCCCCAATAAGACGACATAGAAATTTATGCCTGAAGCTGCAATCAATGAGCCCAGGCCAAAAATCATCATCATCAGCACGAATAAATTTCTCGATCGAAATTTATTCATGGCGAAGGCAGTGATCGGAACCATTATACCTTTCACTAGAGTATACCCAGAAACTGTCCATTGACCAATTGAGGGTGATACATCCAGATCAATGATCATTGTCGGTAAAGCCGTTTTTATGGCTGTCTGGTTTATGATGACCATAAGCGACCCCATAAATAAGGCTGTATATACTAGAGCGGTAGGCACTTCGTTGTTATCTCTACGGTCCAGCTGTTTAACTAAGGCCGTTATCGCAACTTTAGCTATTTTGGTTTGTTTGATGTTCACGTGGAGACTCCCTCTTTTTAGTATAAACGTGTATTATCAGTCTCGGATAGACTAATAAAAAAAGGAAATCTTTGAGATTCCCTTTTATCATCTTATTAAATTATGGTAAAAACCATGAAATTAATCAAGTCATTCGACGAAATTAGTCTAATGTTTTTTTGCGTTTTATTTTTCCGTCCCAACCGGAGTAACCTTCTTGAAGGACATATAAATCTTCAAACCCATTTTTTCTCAATAGGATCGCAGCACGATAACTCAATGTTTTCTTGTCATCGTATAAGTAGATAGGTTGATCTGTTCTCAATTCCGCAGCACGCTGTTTTAATTGAGAATATGGAATGTTTCGCGCTCCTAAGATGTGACCGGCATTGAATGTGTCTTTCTCTCTCACATCCACGATTTGAGCGCGACGCATGTCTTTTTTAAATGCTTCATTGTCCAAAGGCGTTGCCGCTTTTTTTCTTTGAAAGTATAAATAAAGCTCATACGCAGCATACCCAATAATTACAACCCACAAAATAATTGTTACAATTGTCCATGTATCCAAAGCAAACTCCCTCTCTTTTCTATTCATACTACAGTTTACAGTACTCTATGATAATTTTCTAGTCTAAATTTAGTCAAACTCTTCCAATAATGGGATCATTCGTGGTTCAGAGAGCGTTATTATATATTCTAAACGCCAGCCGTAAAGCAGATAGTCTTCGGAGGGACTCAGTGCGATCGGGGCATCTTCGGGTAATTCCATCACTTCTTTAATTTCTTCATTTTCAAAATCCAAGTAAGACAAACTGAAATTACCTAAATCTTCTTCCAAAGCAAATGAATACTCAGGAATGACCCCATATATTCTACCATTGCGCGTTGCCTGCGTGAGATGAGGTTTAACTGGATAATCGTTTATTGTAACTTTCGGAATGCTTAAGACCTTATCTCCCACTAAAAAAGGATACTCATGAAAGAGATGGACCAAGTTATCCTGAATATCGGATTCAACGATGCCAAGAAACGTATCTTCGCTTAAGAAAAAGTCGGATATATCCATATTAAGCAGCATATCCTCCCGGTCTTCCCTTATATCGCCGATATACAAAGCATCAGTGTGAAGTTCGTCAATATATAAATAAACATTAGCAGAGTACCATTTAGGGGATAAAGACGGAATGTCTCTAGTGGTAAGGGTGTTCTCATCGATCGTCCAGACGTAAACGTGAATCATTTCGGATTCTGTTACCTGGTCAAAACTATAATGAGAGATAAAGACGGTATTATTGTCGGTAGGATTCCAATCGAGGGTAACATAACTTGAATAATCGAAGGGGGTAGTTTGAACAGTCAAGCCATCAGTCGTAATCACTGTCAGCCGTGAGAGGGTCTCACTTACTTCTTGAAGTAAAATCTTGTCTCTTGATTGATTGATTTTTACTGAGAGGATGGATGTCTTTTCAGTGTAAATTGTATTTTTTTCACCTGAAAAAATATTGTGAGTGAGAAGTTCATGACCCTCAGTGTTGCCGACATGAATAAGAATTTCTTCTTCAGTCAACCAGCCAATAACTTTCTGAAAAGATTCATATTGGATGTCTAGTGGTGTGAGTGAGATGTTTTCACTTTTATCCGGGGGAACAGTTCGTTCATCTGCATTGTTTGAACCACTCTGACAAGCAAACAAAAAAAGGCAACAACAAAGTAAAAGAAAAGTCACATAACTATTGTGTGATCTCTTTTTCAACATTGTCATCACCTCTTTAATGTTATTGATTATGGCATTATTTTAACATATAAAGGGATTAAGCTGTTAGTGATTTGACTGATGGATGGATTCATTTATAACCAGAGAACTTGCTCCAATGACTCCCGCATCATTGCCCAACTCGGCAATTCTTATATTTGTACTTTCACGGATGGTCGGGAAAGCATAGACGGCAAATTGTTTTCGCACACGTTCAGCTAAAAATTCTCCCGCTTTAGAAACTCCACCACCAATTACAATCGTAGATGGATTAAGTATGTTGGCAATATTCCCGCAAGCCAGGCCTAAGTAGTCACTGATTTCGTCGGTAATAGCGATACCGTATGCGTCGCCTTCTTTGGCAGCATCCATAATAGCTTTGGCATCGACGATTTCACCGGCTAGAATAGCTTGTTTAAGCGGGGTATCCTGTTCAAAAGCAGCTGCCTTGTCTTTTGCTACACGAACGATCCCAGTGGCACTGGCTACTGTTTCTAGACAGCCGTTTTTACCACAGGTGCATTTATAACCGTGAGGATCGATGGTGATATGACCAATTTCTCCAGCTGCGCCGATTGCGCCGTGGATCAAGTCGCCGTTCGCAATTACGCCTCCACCAACACCCGTACCCAAAGTGATAAAGACTACGTTCGGTTCGTCATTACCGGCACCGATCCATTTTTCACCCAGAGCTGCCACGTTGGCATCATTGTCGATAAATAATGGTATATTGGTTGCGCCTTCTATCATTTCCTGTAAGGGCTGTTCAGTTTTCCAGTTCAAGTTATAAGCGCCGATAACGGTTCCTTTGCTCTTATTGACCGTACCCGGAGAACCCATGCCGATACCTAAGAAATCACTTGCCTGCAGATTGTTTCCCTTCATGTGCTGCGTAATGGACTGAATGATCGACGGGGTGATATGGCTTCCTTCATCAGATATATCCGTACCGATACTCCATTTGTCTAAAATAATACCCGCACGTGTCACGATGGCAAATTTTATTGTAGTCCCACCTAAGTCAATACCAATTATATTTTTATTTTGCATACTTTCTCCTCCATTAACTGTTGATTTTTAAGAAAATAAATTAACTATACTGTTATAGCGACTGAAACCAATGACAATCAACAGAATGATCATCCCGACAAACAGTAAAGCATAACTCAATTGCTGCTTTTTATTTGTTTTCCATGCTCGTGGTGTCGATAAAGCAAAGGTTACAATATAACCCCCAACTAATCCCCCAACGTGCCCAGCCATATCGATATTCGGGCTAAATAGACCAAAAACGAGGTTCAGAATAATCAAGAGTGAAAAATTCTTAGCCATTGCTTTGATTTGAGGATGACCCGGATAAAGTTTCACAAGCACTAGCGTTGAACCGAAAAGTCCAAAAATTGCCGTACTTGCTCCAGCTGAAATACTCGAATTGAAAGCAAAACTTGTCGCATTGCCCGCGATTCCACTTAAAAAATACAAGGCAAAAAAGCGCCAGTGTCCAAAAATCGTCTCCAATTGAATACCTAAAAAATAAATGATCAAGGCATTGAATACTAAATGCATCAAGCCGATGTGAAGAAACATAGGTGTGATCAATCGATACCAGTCGCCTGAGACAATAAGAAAATTAACTTTTGCGCCCAAAAAAACTAGTGTTTCCATATTGGTACTTCCGCCTAAAATTTCCTGGAGCAAAAACATTACGCCGGTTACAGCTAGAATGGAATATGCGATAAATGGTCCATTTTTCCATCTTTGAAGTTTTAATTTTGTTTTATAATCCACTTTTTACTCTCCCTTGTTGCATTCTTTAAACAGTATAGCATATCCTTATACACCGACCCAATCACTAATTAAATTTCCACAAAAATATCTAAGTTTATCGTCTAAAAGCCAACCCGGTCGGCTGAACATTTTAATACATTTAAACTTAGATAGGTGAAGATATTATTCCATGTTTCCATCAAGGTCTTCTTTAAATTCTTTTACAGCGTCCAGATTATCCTTGATCCTCTTATTGTCTTCCGTTCTGTCCGATGTATTTCCCTCATTGTTTTCGTGCTTGTCATGAGTCATATATGAGCTGACCGTTTCGATCGACAGGATATATGTCGTATTAATATAAATGTCCTGACCTCTTTCCAGAGTGAAAAGCTGAATGTGATTCTCAGGTTTTCCATCTGAATGAGCGACTCGCTTATAAACCTCTTCTGGAGAGTGGTTAACCATATATGTGGCCCCACTTGTCAATGTGATTTTAGTTAATTCCATCAGTATTCTCTCCTTATAGTATCGTATACTATTATTTTAAAGGAAAGAAATCGTTTTACAAAAATAAGCTCTTAAAATCATCTAACAATAGCTTGAGCTAATTCGGTATCAGTCATTTTTGAATTCACAACATAATTCCCCGGACGCACTTTTTTAGCATAGTCGTTATTTTCCAAAAAGTCATTAAAGGCATAACGGTCATCGATAATCCCGAAATACGCTAATTGTTCGGCCACGACACTGCTAGGTTCGTCTTCTCTCACAGTAATAGTGAATTCACGTACATCTTCTTCTGTCGCTGTTTTTTCAGTATCTTCCTCACCGTCTGCTCCGTTGTCGCTATCGCTTTCCGGGTTTTCTTCTAAGTCTGATAGAGCCAGTGTCTCGGAGTATCCTTCAGACAAACGATTAAGTCCATCGTTTAAACGCACATTTTCTGCTTCTAGTTCATCGATTTTATTCTCGAGTTCCAACACAGTTTCTAATAAAGATTCTGATGACTCTGCTTGAGTAGCTTTAATTTGACTCGGAGCCGCTAAATCCATTCCCATGACCATTATACTGGCCGTGAGCAACCCCAGTGCCAGTATCCGGCTTGTCTTTCTTGACATAACGCTTCTCCACCTTCTATATGTAATTTATGCTCGAATGCCTTCTTCGATATATGAATCAATGATTTCTTGAACTGAAGCGGAAGCAATTCGCAGCTGTTTGGAAATGGTTTCTGTTGAAAAACCTTTCGTGAACAGCGTAATGATGTTGTCTTTGTTTAATTGTGTAACTTGTTTGTGTAGATCATCTTCCTGATCATCTACTTGCAACTCAGTTTCCAAGGTCTTCACCCGTTCACTTAAATCGTAAACCGTTCTAGTGACTGTCAGCGAGAAATCTTCGAGTTCTTTATAAGCTTGTTCTTTTTCCTGTTTTTGTGTAAATGAATAAATAAACACAAGCACTGCTGATCCGAAAAGCACACTAGCTACCATCCATAATTCCATACATACCCTTCTCTCTTTTAAATATAAAGCGCCTCTAAAATAGTATCACATTTTTTTAGAAACGAAAAGGTTTCCTAATAATCTGATCGATATCTGGTAGCAAACCAGATCCTCTTTATAAAAAAATAAAAATTTTATAAAAAAGATTGGCATTTTTAGTAAAATCATGGTATTCTAGTCAAGGCGAAAGGCTAGACACCAAACATGTTTGATAGCCTTCAAAACAGGAATATTGGGAGGGACAATCATGCGAGTAAACGTAACCTTAGAATGTACAGAATGCAAAGAACGCAACTACTTAACATCTAAAAATAAACGTAACAATACTGAACGTTTAGAAATTAAAAAATATTGCCCACGTGAACGCAAATTAACTTTGCATCGCGAGACAAAATAAGTTTCAAAATAAATGATTGAAGGAAGACAAAAGCTATTAGCTTTTGTCTTCCTTCTTTTTATGCAGAAAAAGATCAGCTACAAACGAACCGTAGCTGACCTTTTTTAATATTTAAGATTATTCTTCCAAATCATCTTCTGTTGTATTTTCTTCTTCAGCAAAATCTTCCGCTTCATCAACTAAGTCACCCACTGTTTCTAATGATTCTCCGGATGACTCTTCTTTAAATTCTCCAGCTTTAAAATAAGCGTCTAGAACACGACGAGAAGCATTCAGGTTTTCTCTATTTGACCGTTCTGAGCTAGATGACGGTAAGTTAGGTACGACAACCGCGATGGCTATTTCAGGATCGTCATAAGGCGCATAACCGACATAAGTTAAATTCGTTACTTCAACAGTCGTTCTTTTTAAATCATCGTCCCAGTAAGCGGCTTGAGCTGTACCCGTTTTACCCGCAGAGACATAAGGTGTGCCACCTAAAATGTTTCTTGCGCTTCCTCTATCTCCATTAACGGCTGCATAAAACCCTTGTTGCACACGTTCCATTGCCGTCTCAGACACGTCAAGCGTATTCAATATTCTAGGCTGTATTTCTGTTTTGAGTGCACCCACACTACCAGTTTCAGTATTTGTATCACGAACCTCAGAAACTAGTCTTGGCGCAATACGTGTGCCTCCGTTTGCAATGATTGAAGAGTATTGCAGCAGTTGAAGTGTTGTATACGTATCATACTGTCCGAAAGAGAAGTATAAGCCCTCACCCGGATTTGTCGGATCACCTTCAAGGCCAATCGATTCATTCGGCAAGTCGATACCTGTAGGGACACCCAGACCAAACTGGTTAAAGTACTTACGCTGTTTATCCAGTAAGTCCTGTGCATCAATATTCAGTGTCATACTGCTTGTGTAGTCCCATTCGCCACCCATCCGCATGGCAAGTCTTGACATATAGACGTTTGAAGACACTTCCAGGGCTGTGATATCATTTACCGCCTCTGATCCGAACCTGTTGAATACAGATGAGATAGATTTAGAACCACTAAGTTGTAAAGGTTGGTCAACGATAACATTATTACTGCTGTCCAGTACACCATCCATATACGCCGACAAAATGGTAGCACCTTTAACAGAGGATCCCATGTTGAAATTGTCGAAAAAGACTCCGTAAGTTCTATCTTTCACTTCACCATCTACCACTTCTTTACCGGTCATGGCTAAAATGTCACCATTACGTGGATCTATTGCTGCGATATAGATACTATTGCTTAACCCTTCACGTTCTCCTAAAGAATCTAAAGCAATTTGTTCCACTGTTTTCTGAAAGTCAATGTCCATAGTAAGAACTAAATTATCGCCTTTATGTCCGGAATATTGCTCTATCTGGTTGATTATATCTCCACTGTTATTTGTTTCTGTTTCTATTTTTGATTTGGTCCCATTTAAGACTGTTTCATACTGAGCTTCTAAATAACTAGTTCCCACCCGGTCATTTCTTGAATAACCTTTCGCAAGATACGTTTTTAGTGCTTCTTCAGGGACGCCTCTTTCTTCATTGGATACAATGCCTATGATCGAACTAAGCATGTCGCCTTCCGGATAATGTCTGACCCAATCTGTACCAATATCGATCCCTGGGAATTTATCCAAATTTTCACTGACACGTGCGATTTCTTCCTGAGTGACATCTGTATTTTTCACATTAACTGTACTTAATGAATAAGCGGCATTCATTTTTTTGAATACGGCTGCGGATATCAGGTCTCTTTCTTCAAAAGAACTAATTTCATCTATTGAAATCTTATCAAGCATTACTTGATAAGATTCCGGTCCAGCTAAGCGCAATTCCTCATCAGACAAACGTTCGCGGACTTCTTCCTGGTTGATCGCTATAAAATAATCTTTCAGATCACGTTCACTCAGGTCAAACCTACTATCAACATCCAATGCTGTTGTGTGAGGCATCGAAATATAATCAGCTATGTCATACGCAACCTTCGCCATCTGTCTGGCAGGTACGTTTTTACCACGTGTATATGTGATGGAATGTCTTGCTTCATTGCCGACCAGTTTATTTAAATTTGCGTCAAAAATCTCGCCTCTGGGTACACTACCTGTAATCGTTGTCCGTTCTGTCCGTTCCACTTCCGCTTGGTAATCATCAACAAGCACTATTTGTAAATAGGCTAACCGTAAAATCAAACTTGAAAAAAGTAGAAAAACAATAAAAAACAATAAATTTAAACGAAAAGGAATATGTGATTTCTTTTTATCGACTCTATTTTGTTTGGGTGCTTTCACTCTATATCCTCCTATTGCTATGTAAGCGACTCACCTGAATTGTTTTCGTTTCGGTGTTGTTTTACATTTTCATACTCGTACTAGTGTACCAAAACGATAATTAAAATGCCACAACCTCTCAATCATTATACTGACAATACTGTGACTTTTTCATGTCATTTTTCAAGAAATTTCATTTTAGTAGTAAAGCTATTAATTTATTATTGATTAAGTAGATATATCAAGTGCGGTATCTGGACTGTCTACGTGTTAGTCGGCGGTCGAAGTTCGGTTTTGGGGATGTTTGAGGAATATTGGTATGATATTTTGATGCGTGCTCTTCAGCTCCAATTTATTAGTGCGAAGGTTACGCAATCGGCTATTGCGTAACCTCCAGCTCCTACTTTTAGTCATGAAGGGCACGCAATCCGCTATTGCGTTACTTTCAGCTCCTACTTCTTAGTGCGAAGGGCACGCAATCGGCTATTGAGTTACCTCCAGCTCTCACTACTTAGTACGAAGGGCACGCAATCTGCTATTGCGTTACCTCCAGCTCTCACTTCTTAGTACGAAGGGCACGCAATCCGCTATTGCGTTACCTTCAGCTCCTAGTTTTAGTAACGAAGGGCACGCAATCGGCTATTGAGTTACCTCCAGCTCTCACTACTTAGTACGAAGGGCACGCAATCTGCTATTGCGTTACCTCCAGCTCCTACTCTTAGTCATGAAGGTCACGCAATCGGCTATTCCGTTACCTCCAGCTCCTACTTTTAGTCATGAAGGTAACTCAATCCGCTATTCCGTTACCTCCAGCTCCTACTACTTAGTACGAAGGGCACGCATTCCGACATTCCGTTACCTCCAGCTCTCACTCCCGATCATGAAGGGCACGCAATCGTCTATTTCAAACTCTATCAGTTAGATACCATAGTAAAGCTCCCAGAATTCATATACGCACTATCTTTTTCACTTAATTAAAAGATTTATATATGGAAAAAGGCTGGGACAGCTGTCCCAGCCTTTCATATTGAAGTAATTATTTTGCGTCGTTATAACGTTTAGCTACTTCTTCCCAGTTGACAACATTCCAGAAAGCTTTTACATATTCAGGACGCTGGTTCTGGTAGTTTAGATAGTAAGCATGTTCCCAAACATCTAGCCCTAAGATAGGTGTTTTACCTAAAGAATAAGGAGAGTCTTGGTTTAATGTATCCATTACTTCAAGTTTCCCATCAGAAAGCACTAACCATGCCCAACCTGAACCGAAACGGCCTGTTGCTGCAGTGCTAAATTTTTCTTTGAATGACTCAAAGTCTCCAAAGGTCTCTTTAATTGCGTTTGCTAATTCACCAGTTGGTTCTCCGCCACCGTTTGGTGAAAGGATTTTCCAAAAAAGTGAGTGGTTAGCGTGTCCGCCACCGTTATTTCTAACAGCTGTTTTGATATCTTCAGGTACTGAGTCTAATTTTTTCATTAACTCTTCGATACTTAATTCAGCTAATTCCGGATTATTTTCCAGAGCTTTATTTGTTTTAGTAACATAACCTGAGTGATGCTTGTCGTGATGTAAATGCATCGTTTCCTCATCGATCGTTGGTGCTAATGCATCATATGCGTATGGTAAATCTGGTAAAGTGTATGTCATAATGAACATTCCTCCTACTGCTTTTTATCGTACATTGCTATTGTAACATTTCCGACATAGTTTTCAAATGAAAACACTTATAGAAAGTAAGAGCTTGTTTAAAAATTTTCGTTCATCTTACGCCTTATACATCTAAAGGATGATTGCTTTTTACCTAATTAACAAGTAAACTTACTTTATTACTTAGTTTAGAAAGGCGTTAAATAATGAAAGAATATGTTAAGTTAGGATTTACAAATCCCCAACATCTTTACCACGCACTTAAAATGTCACGGAAACATCTTTTTTATTATTTTTCGATACTCGCACTGATCATTACATTGTCTTTGACATCTGTTTTGTTATCGGTAATGGGAAGTCTGAGAGAAGATGGTCAGGAAATAACTGAAATGCTCCCTGTTTTTGAAATCAGAGATAGTGAATTAGTGGTTGAAAGTGAGGTAGACTCTTACATTCACCAAACGGATTCATTTTTGTTTTTCTTTGATCCGAACGATTCGATCAAAGTTGAAGAAATCGATACTAACATCGAACGCTTGAATGTGCCGATCGGTGTAGGTTTAATGAATGATCAGTTTTACCTGAATATCCTCGGTCGGGGCTTACCTGTTTCTTACGAACAATTGAGCGGATTTAATGATACTCAATTCAAAGAAATATTCTCTGGAATGGGCCGTTTTTCTCCCGTCGTATTATTCATTATCTTCGTCATCACCTATTTGGCGAGCAGCTTTAGTTTATTGTATGAATGGTTGATTGTTTCCTTATTTGCAAATATCTTGAAGACGATTTCGAGAGTTACTCTTCCATTCAAAAAAGTAGCACGAATGGCACTGGTGGCACTCAGTGTTCCGACGATAGTCATTGCGGTATTCGAAGGCTTAGGATTCTTTTTACCTTTTGTTTTCGAAATAAAATTAGGTTTCGCTCTCTATTTCCTGTATTCATCCTTGATAAACTACAAAAAAAATCAAAACATTTAAAAAAAAGACCTTCATCAGCTGAATACTTCAGCAGTGAAGGTCTTTTGTCTGTTCTTTAATCTTTGGATCTAAGACGGAATGCGCGTTTTCTTTTTTCTTCTTTTTTACGTTCGATTTTTCGTTTGTATCCGGGTTTGATGTTCTTTTTCAATTTCTTTCTTAACCCGTGAATTTCAGGATCAAAATCAGTTGCATTCGTGTTCTTGCCTTTACGCTGATCTCTGCGGTTACGGTCATAAGAATCAATGACTTCCCCATTTTTGATTTCTTTAGGCTGGAAGACAATGCCTCGTTTTTCGATGGTCACGATATCTTCTTCATCATCTGGACCATAAAGCGTAATCGCAATACCACTTAGCTGGTTACGACCGGTACGGCCGACACGGTGGACGAAATAGTCTAAATCTTGAGGAACTTCAGCATTGATAACATGTGAGATCCCTTCGATATCAATACCACGAGCGGCTAAATCAGTTGCCACGATAAATTGAAATTCCATATTTTGGATCTGTCTCATCACTCTTCGGCGTTCACGTGAAGTGATACCACCATGAATAACAGCGACTTTCAATCCTTTTTTCTTCAATTGGTAGGCAATATCGTCGACATATTCTTTAGTATTGGCAAACACTAAAGCGATGTACGGTTGTCCGATAGTGAGCAGTTGATGAATCATGTCGATTTTATTTTTACCTTTTGTAGAAATCAACCAGTTCTCAACGGTATCCGCAATGATCTGCTTGTTTTCCACTTCGATGACAATCGGATTGTTCATGTACTTTTTCAAGAAAGGCTGCAATTTTTGCGGAACAGTCGCTGAAAAAACAAGCATCTGATTTTTTTCAGGTAAACGTGTCGCAATCTTATCGACATCTTCCAAGAATCCCATGTCAAGCGTCATATCGGCTTCATCCACGACCATATACTGACACGTGTTGAGTCGTAAGTCATTACTTTCAATAACGTCAAGTAAACGACCCGGTGTTCCGATCACAACTTGCGGTTGGGAGTGTTGAAGTTTCTGAATCAATCTGTTCTTATCCGTTCCACCAATAACTGTTTGAACGTTGATTTCTTCTGGAGAGTGGCTTGCTAATTGAGTCGCAGCACTGGCTAATTGTTCAGCTAGTTCTCGACTTGGAGCAGTGATAACCAATTGCACTTCTGCTTTTTTTGGATCGATTTGGTTAAACAATGGGAGTAAGAACGCGTGTGTTTTACCGGAACCCGTTTGGGATTGTCCAATAATGTCTCGACGTTTTTTTAATTCTGGAATAACTTTCTCCTGGATCTCAGTTGGTTTATCAAAACCAATTTCTTTTATTGCTTCAATTAAATAATCGGATAGATTAAATTTATCGAATGGGTGTGTCATTTTTCATTCCTCATTTCTTTCCTACTACGTATTGTACCAAAGCTAAGCCAATCTCGCTATAGTAAATACGGAATGACGCAAAAACGACACCTTCCTGATAGAAGATGTCGTTCGTTTATCATTGATTTTTAATCAAATGGATAGTTTCTTGGTTCTTCCTGAACAGAAATCCACTGCCAAGTTGTGAATTCGTCTAAGGAATGTTCACGTCCGAAACGTCCGATACCTGATGCTTTTTCTCCACCAAAAGCAACATAAGGTTCGTCATTGACGCTCTGGTCGTTGATGTGAACCATCCCTGTTTCCATTTTCTCCGCAAACGCAAAGGCACGTTTCTCATTACGTGACGAAACAGCTCCGCTTAGCCCAGCATCTGTATCATTTGCCAGTTCCAAAGCATGGTCCTCATTTTTTGCGGGTATCAATGTGACGACAGGACCAAACATTTCATTTTGAGCAGTAGTCATATCATTGGTTCCTTTTAAAATTGTAGGCGTTAGAACGTTGCCTTCACGCTTACCTTCAAGCAAGATTTCGGCGCCTTCAGACTTCGCTTTCTTCACTTCTTCCAGCAATCTCTCCACTTGATTGCCATCAATTAGTGGACCGATCAGAGTGCCTTCCTGATTCGGATCACCGTGTTTGAGTGATTTCGCTATTTCAACAAATTTTTCTGAAAATTCATCAAAAATAGATTCATCTATGATGATACGATTGATCGCCATACAAATCTGACCGCTATGCATGAAACGTCCATAAATGGCTCCTTTAGCGGCTGTTTCGATGTCAGCATCATCTAAGATGACCATGGCGTTGTTTCCACCAAGTTCCAGGATCGTTTTCTTGACTTCTCTCCCGCAGACTGCTCCGATTTGTTTGCCAACGCCCGTTGAACCGGTAAATGATATCAGATCCGGTACCGGATGCTCGTAAAAGGCATCCCCTATTTCCGAAATTTTAGGGTGAACGACTTGTAATACGCCTTTTGGAAGACCAGCTTCTTCAAAGATTTTGGCAATGATATTTCCGCCACTTATTGGCGTCTGATGGCCCGGTTTCAATACAACCGCATTACCCGTAGCAAGCGCCGGTGCAACCGAACGCATGGATAGATACATTGGAAAGTTGAAGGGTCCAATGACACCGACGACGCCTACTGGTTTACGTATCATATGATTTTTCTTTCCGGGAATCATCGACTCATTCACGATCGTTTCCATTTTATTCGGAAATTCTGCTGCCAGTTGCATGATCGACATCGTTATATTGAGTTCCAGTTCAACTTTTGCAATCGTTGATCCAGATTCTTCGATGAGAACAGCTACAAGTTCTTCTTTTCGATTTTCCATGATTTGAATGGCTTTTCTGATGATGCCTGCTCTTTCAAAGGGATTTGTTTTCTCCCATTCCTTTTGATGTCTTTTTGCACTCTCATAGGCTTCATCCAAGTCTTCTAAGGAAGCGGCCTGCATTTTCACATATGATTCTTCTGTATAAGGGTTGAACGATTCAACGACTTCTGTGCTTCGCCCTTTCCTCCATTGACCATCAATGTAGTTCAAGTCTAATTGCTCATATTTATTCATTAAATCCGTCCTTTCATTTTTTTCATCTGCTATAACCTTAATTCATTTGCTCCCTTTATTGCAAAAATGATGCTTACCCAGTATATAATGGAAATAGTGTGCCAAATAAGTTGATTGCTGAGTCAATTAAAAGTAAAATAGTATAAGACTGTATGAACATGCGTGTCATGTAGAAAAGAGGGAAATAATGTCCAAAGAAATAAAAGCTCTATATATAATATTTGGCGCTACAGGGGATTTAGCTTCTCGGAAATTATACCCCGCATTATACCGGTTATTCAAAAAGGGATATTTGCGTGACCACTTTGCTGTTATCGGGACAGCACGAAGAGAATGGTCGGATGAGTATTATCAAAACGTCGTTAAAGAAGCAATCAAGTCCATTGCAGAATCAGACGAGGATGCCGAAGACTTTTCAAGTCACTTCAGATACCAGTCTCATAATGTAAAAGATTCTGAACATTATCACACGCTAAAAGAGTTGGCTGATTCACTAGATGAAAAATATGAAATTGGTGGCAACCGTATCTTCTTTCTTTCAATGTCTCCCATGTTTTTCGGTACCATCACCACTCATTTGAAAGATCAGCATTTAGTGACAGAAAATGGGTTCAACCGTGTCATTATTGAGAAACCTTTTGGTACAGATTTAGAGTCATCCATACAACTGAACGATGAAATCAATGCCTCTTTTAACGAGGATCAGCTCTATCGTATCGATCACTATTTAGGTAAAGAAATGGTGCAGACGATTTTAGCCCTGCGTTTTTCCAACCGTATCATCCAGGACAGCTGGAATAATGAGACACTCGCTTCTATTCAGATCACTTTAGCAGAAGACTTAGGTGTTGAAGAACGCGGAGAATACTACGATAAAAGTGGTGCATTAAGAGACATGGTTCAAAACCACGTTTTACAAATGGTCAGCTTACTGACGATGGACGAGCCCGAATCATTTTCAACAAATAATATCCGCAGGCAAAAACTAGCAATACTTGAATCGCTGAAAACCCCGGTTGTAGATCAGGAATTCGTAAGGGGTCAGTATCAAACTTCAAAAGATGGCGAAGCAAAGGGCTATCGTGATGAAGATAAAGTAGATCCTGATTCCATGACTGAAACATTCGTGGCCGGAAAAGTAATCATTGATACAGATAAATGGCGTAATGTCCCTATCTACATTCGAACAGGTAAACGTATGAAAGAAAAAACATCACGTATTGACGTTTTATGGAATAAAACGGAGCAGCAATTGTTTGAAGAACACGATTCGCTCTTAACCATCCATATCAGTCCTAAAGAAGGCTTTGAAATCCAGCTGAATGATAAAGAAATCGGACCGGGCATGCAGCTCAGACCGGTCAAACTAAGCTCCATGCGTTCTGAAAAAACGATAAAAGAAAGTCCCGAAGCTTATGAAAAATTGATCCTGGATGTCTTGAATGGTGACGAAACGCACTTTGCTCATTGGGGCGAAGTTGCCGCTTCCTGGAAGTATGTCGATCATATCAGACAGGCATGGAATCAAAATGAAGAAAGTATTTCCTTCTACCCTTCCCATAGCATGGGGCCAAAAGAAGCAGATGAATTATTAGCAAAAGACGATCAGAAATGGATCTATAATCCAGAAAAATAGTAGAATATAAAAATACCTTACCCCGACTTTCATCGAGGTAAGGTATTTTTTTGTCGCTCTAAAAAGCAGATCCGACGTTCAATTTATCAAAGTAGTAGCTGCTTTAACAATTAACGGATAAGGTACACGTTAATTGTTAAAACAAATCTGAACGCTTTTTCTGACGTATATTTCTTACAATTTATTGTTGTCTAGATCTTTTTCGTAATGGAAGAAGGATTTCAATTTATCTTTTACGGCAGGAATCTTTCCTGCTATATCGTTTTCGATTTGCAGGACCAGTTTAGGTTCATGCAGACTCATGCGCAAGAGCAGCCAGCCCTGGCCGTAGGGTTCGCTCAACTGCACGCGCTCCCCTTCCAAATTATCTGGCACCAGAGTAAAGCCATCAATGTTGTTCACCCAGTCAGCAAAGCGGTCCAGCGTATTCAGACCAATTTCTTTGTAATCCGGATTTGTAATGACAAAACGGACTTCTTCAGTTTCGGCCGGTTGCTTCAAGTGTTTGATCAAATCAGTGACACTTTTATTATCTTTAATCAATTCAGCTTCTTTAGCCACGATTTTAGCTGCCAGATAAGCACCATCGTCCAGGAAGAAATTCTCTCTCAGTGCAGCATGACCACTCGTTTCGATTGCCAGGGCACAATCCACGCCTTCTTTGTTTAAAGAAATCCCACGATTGATTACATTTCTGTACCCTGAGATATAGCGGTCAACTGTTCCACCCATTTCTTCCACAAAGCGAATCAGGTGGTCGGATACGGGTGAATTGGTTACGATGGTTGTTCCCGGATTTTCGTCCAGTACTATCGCACCGATCAAACCGATCAAGTTATTGCGGTTGATGCCGTTCCCTTTACTGTCAACAATAGCAGAGCGGTCAACATCCGTATCAAAAATAATACCCAGATCGGCCTTATTCGCCAAGACTGCCTCTGAAATACTCTGCATGGCTTCTTTATTGTCGGGGTTAGGTACGTGATTGGGAAATGTGCCGTCAGGATCTAAGAACTGACTACCGCTTATGTCGGCTCCCAAAACTTTCAATACCTTCTCAGCAAAAAAACCGCCGGCACCGTTACCTGCATCCACAATGATTTTTCGATTGCTTAGCGGTTTCGCGTCTTCGTCCACTTTCAATGCGTCTCTGATCTTCATGACCAAATCGGCTGCGTAGACGGAGAGCAGGTCTTTTTCACTTTTTTGAGTAGGTACTGCAACGGAATGATTCCTTTCCTTGTCAGCCAATGACAAGATCGTTTCAATATCTTCGTGTTCGAGACCGCCCTCGTTGGTGAAGAATTTCAGGCCGTTATATTCCATAGGCAAATGGCTCGCAGTGATCATGATCCCGATATCTGATTTGAATGCGTCGTATTGTGTGGACATAAACAAGGCTGGTGTGGTTGCCATGTTAGCGTCAATGACTGCTACGCCTGATTCTGTAAAAACATCGATCAGCCAATTTTTGATTGCAGGACCTGTAAGGCGACTGTCGTGTCCAATCGTGATCGTCGTTTGCGTTAGCGGTTTGTCTGTTTTTACAGTCCACCATCCCATCAGACCATTCGCTATTTTTTTAACGGTTGCTTCCGTCAGTGTTTTCTTCTTGTTTTCGGTATCCAAAGCAAACCCTCGAATGTCTGAACCGTTTTGTAAGTGCATTAAGTCTGTCTTCGTCATTACATGCTCTCCTTTAAATTGATCCAATTTATTGATCGAGTTCTTCCAGCAGGTTATCAAAATGATGATAAACCTTTTCCGCTTCTTCCTTCGTCTTCGAAACCAGCATGATCGTATCGTTTCCTGCTACGGTACCTACGATTTCAGGATAGTGAATATCATCGACCAATGCGCCAATCACGTGTGCATTGCCGGGTATCGTTTTAACAATATTAATAAATTCGACATGTGTGATCCCGGTCACGACGCTTTTGATTGTTGAAGATAGTTTTTCTTCCATTGAAACTTGATTATTCTGATACAGGATATATTTTACCCCGCCGTCTGAAGATGCCGATTTAATTAGATTCAGTTCTTTTATGTCTCTTGAAATGGTAGCCTGTGTCGCCTTGATACCTTTCTCATGCAATCGTTCCAAAAGATCATCCTGAGTGGAGACCTCATGATTCAATACTATTTGTTTGATTAGCATTTGTCTTTCTGATTTTCTCATATCCTCCCTGCTTCCTATAGATTGATATATATATGTATAACTCGATTATAACTTATTTCGCATAAACATTCATCTGATTCCATTTCGATTCTCTACTTTAGAAGAATTAAAATTGAGCGCTGCTCAATAGAAAATCTTGCTAGTCTCGGCTAGCTTTGCTATAATACAAGTGCTTAATACTTATGTAATCTGAACCGGCTAAACTTTTGACTATTCAAAAAAACAGCCCTTTTTTTATGCACACGTATTGAAAATTTTAAGGGTCAACTATCTAATACAGGAGGTCTTTCAATGGACTATAAACAAATCATCGCGGAAGCTATACATGAAGAACTGCACGAATCTTTAGAATTAAATGAAATTAAACTCTTACTTGAAAAACCGAAACATGTGGACCATGGAGACGTTGCTTTTCCGACGTTCCAGTTAGCTAAATTATTGAGAAAGAATCCAGCACAAATTGCTCAAGAAGTCGGTGAAAAAATATCCTCACCACTTATTGACCGTATGCAAATCGTTGGACCTTACATCAACTTTTACTTGAAAAAAGAAACAGTATCCAGTGCTATTTTAAAAGAAGTCATTGCAGAAAAAAACAATTTCGGTAATCTGAAGATCGGTAATGGGGCCAATGTTCCCATCGATATGTCTTCTCCAAATATCGCCAAACCTATGTCAATGGGTCACTTACGTTCGACTGTTATCGGTAATGCGTTGGCAAATATTTTCGAAAAAGTCGACTTCACCCCTGTACGAATCAATCATTTAGGTGACTGGGGCACACAGTTCGGCAAACTGATCACCGCTTATAAAAAATGGGGATCCAAAGAAAAAGTCCAGGAAAATCCGATCGAAGAACTTTTACGACTGTATGTAAAATTCCATGAAGTCGCTGAAGATGATCCGTCTCTAGACGATGAAGCCCGCTTATGGTTCAAAAAACTGGAAGAAGGCAATGAAGAAGCGACTGAATTATGGACATGGTTCAGAGAAGAATCTCTCAACGTATTCAATAAAGTTTACGATCGCCTCGATATTCACTTTGATTCCACCAAAGGCGAAGCTTTCTATAATGATAAAATGGAAGAAGTCGTTAAGTTACTCGATGATAAACAGTTATTGACTGCCAATCAAGGCGCCCACATCGTTGACCTTGAGAAATATGGTTTGAATCCAGCTTTAATTAAGAAATCAGACGGCGCAACCTTATACATTACGCGTGACTTGGCCGCTGCCTTCTATAGAAAGAAAACATATGACTTTTCTCAAGCCTTATACGTCGTTGGTCAAGAACAAGCTAACCACTTCAATCAATTGAAAGCTGTTCTGACTGAAGCAGGCATAGAATGGGCAAACGACATCCACCACATTCCTTTTGGCTTGATCACCAAAGACGGCGAGAAATTATCCACACGTAAAGGTAAAGTCGTCTTGCTGGAAGAAGTTTTAAACGAAGCGAGCGCTCAGGCATTGAGACAGATCGAGGATAAGAATCCTGATTTACCAAACAAAGAAATCGTTGCAGAACAAGTCGGCGTTGGCGCTGTCGTGTTCCACGATTTGAGAAATGACCGCTTGAACAGTTTCGACTTTACGATCGAAGAAGTGGTACAATTTGAAGGCGAAACTGGTCCTTACGTTCAGTACACTCGCGCACGTGCGATGAGTATTTTGAAAAAAGCTGAAGTTTCTGACTTTGATGCTTCAAACGACTTCGAACTCAGTGATGAATACAGCTGGGAAATCATCAAATTACTTCAAGAATATCCTAACACGGTCAAACGTGCTTATGAAAACTATGAACCGTCGATCATTGCTAAACACGCTGTCAGCTTAGCCCAGGCGTTCAATAAGTTTTATGCGAATGTTCGTGTCTTGGATGAACATGAGGAAAAAGAGGCTCGTTTAGCTTTAGTTTTCGCAATAACTGAAGTGCTTAAAGAAGACTTGCGTATTCTTGGTGTTCAAGCACCTGATAAAATGTAAAAAGCTTATAAATAAAAAAAACGAGATCTCCCCTTTTATCCTGGGAGATCTCGTTTTTTGATTTGATTTGAATAGGCGGGCTCGCCTATTCATTCATCTCTAGTAACACTTATCAGCAAAAAAACGGCGGTGGTTATTCCCCTTTCTCGTTAAGAGAAAAGAGGATAGTAACCACTGCCGTTATTTTATTTCAGTTTATCATTTTCGTACGTGTGTACCTGTTCGAGTCCTGCGAAATCCTGTTGTCTCAAAGCTTCATAAATCAGGATGTTTGCGGTATTTGATAAATTGAGTGAGCGGATATGCTCGTCATTCATCGGAATGCGCAGACACTTCTCGGGGTTTTCTTGCATGAATTCTTTCGGCAGGCCGGTCGTTTCTTTTCCGAACAAGAAGTAATGATCCTTGGACGTATCAGAGAAATCAACGTCTGAATAAACCTTGTCGGCAAATTTCGAAATCAGATATAGCGGGCTCTCTCCCACCACTTCTAAAAATGCATCCAGATTTTTATGATAAAAGATCCCTACTTTATCCCAATAATCGAGTCCTGCACGTTTCAACTGTTTGTCATCAGTACTGAATCCTAAGGGTTCGATCAAATGTAACGTGGTATTCGTGCCAGCACACGTTCTGGAAATGTTTCCAGTGTTAGCGGGTATCAGGGGTTCGAATAATGCAATATGATTGGTCACGCAATCTCTCCTTAATTGTTCAGTTTATTTAATCTTGCTTTCAAGTCGCTAATAGCTTCGTTGAATTCACTGATTGTTTCTTCTTCCGTTTCTTTCTTTAAAGCTTCCTCCAGAAAGAGAACGATCTCTTCGTTGGGATTTTTATTCGTGATGGTAGCGACCGCCCACGCTGCTGTGCCTCTGATCATCGGTCTTGGATCGTTATCGATGACATTCAGCAAGTCTGGGACTGCGGTGTAGTCGCGGTAATTGGCTAAAGCAATAATGGCATTGCGCTGTAGCGGTTTCTTGCCACGCCACGACCCAGCTAAATCGCCGAACGTGTCTTTGAAATCACGATTGGAAATAGTCAAAAGTGGTTTAAGCTCCGGCATGGTGTTGACTGGATCAGGCTCCATCTCTTCATGGAAATGCGAATCCATCCCTTTGTTATAAGGACAGACGATCTGGCAGATATCACACCCATATATCATGTGCCCCATTTTCCGTCGGTATTCTTTCGGCATATAGCCTTTGGTTTGAGTTTGATAAGATAAACAGCGGTTCGCATTCATGCGGCCGTCACCCAGCAAAGCACCAGTCGGGCACGCGTCTATACAGCGGGTACAATCCCCGCAACCGAACGACACTTTTTCGTCTGATTCAAAGGCAATATTCGTAATGATTTCACCTAAATAGACATACGAACCAAACTCTTCGGTGATCAGTAAGCCGTTGCGGCCGATAAAGCCCAATCCGGCTCGCTGAGCGACAGCCACGTCCACCAGTTCACCTGTGTCGACCATGGGCTTGAACGCGACCTCACCGGGTGCAATCTCCTCGATATACTCAACCAGTTGTTTCATGCGGTCTCTTAAAATGAAATGATAATCCGTTCCCCAAGAGGCACGTGCAAATTCACCCCGGCGCTCACCTTTGACACGAGGGGGCTTGTTCTGCATCTTAGAAGGATAAGCCAAGGCAATCGCAATGATCGACTTGGGCTCCTCAAAGATTTTTTCCAGATAGATGCGTTCCTCGATCACCTTGTGTTCAAAGCCGGAATGATGACCTTTAGCGTGCTGTTTGATCAATTTGTCTTCCAAAGAGTAAAAAGGTTCGGCATGAGTAAAGCCAATTTTATCGATACCAATTTCTTTTGCTTTCGCTTTGATCAATTTTTTTAATTGCTGGCTCATCTCTTCCGCACCTCTCTCTTTTATTTCGTGTGTTTATTACAAACTTTATTTATGTTTATCAGCAGCAAGGTGGGCGAGTGTGTCACATAATTCATTATAGGTCATGCCCATTGCGGTTGCTTCTTGTGGAAAGAGACTGGTCGGCGTCATGCCTGGAAGCGTATTGGCTTCGATACAGTAAATATCTCCAGCATCATTGACCATAAAGTCGATACGTGAATAGAATTCCAATCTTAAAATCTGATGAACGTGTTTGGCGATAGCCTGCATTTTTTGAGTCAATTCATCGCTGATATCTGCCGGACAAATTTCGATCGTAGCGCCTTCCTGGTATTTGTTTTCGTAATCATAAAAACCCGTTTTTGGAATGATTTCAATTGGTGGTAATGCCTTGTCTTCCAAGATACCTATAGAAAACTCACGACCTTTGATCATTTCCTCGATCAAAACGTCTTTCGAATATTTTCTAGCGTCCGTGATGGCTTTGTCCAGATCAGCCTGATCTTCGACAATATATACGCCGATACTGGAACCACTGGCATCGGGTTTGACGACACAAGGAACCGGGCTTGTTGGTTTTTCGTTCCCGCTAAGCACTTCCCACTGCGGAGTTAAAACCCCATGCTGGGACATTACTTCTTTAGCCAGTATCTTGTTCATGGCAAGGGCACTTCCTATGTAGCCTGTACCCGTATAGGTGATATCGTATAAATCAAATACCGCCTGCAGCTGCCCATTCTCGCCAAGCTCACCATGCAAGGATAAAAAGACCACGTCAGCCGATTGAGAAATCGGGATAACATTTTCACCGATCATTTCGTTCGGTTTTTCTTTTAATGCACGTAACGCGTTCAAATCTGGAATTTGTCTTTTCACGGTATGTTCATATTTGTCTTTACTTAATTTTTTATAAGCATCCTCAAACGTCGCTGCCTGATCTGTACCAAAGTATAAATCAAGTAAAATGACGCGGTGACCGTTTTCCATTAAGGCATTGGCTATCAAACTGCCCGAGCTCATCGAAACCTCACGCTCGTGACTATAGCCACCTGCTAATACTACTATATCCATATATCATTCTCCTCCTATGTTCTATACGTATTATACACTATTCATACCCGACGAAATAAGTCAAGTTGATTAAATTTATCATTTTTGCGCAGAAAAAAACGTACCCCCTCGGTGGCAAGCACTGCGAGAAGATACGTTAATGAAGCCTTTCAGATATCATGTGTTTTTATCAGCTTCTGATGGGTTTACTGATAAAAGCCAATGAACCAAAATAGCTTATGCAGTACATAATATCACTTCTCAAAACTAAACACAAGCCACCAGATTTTGAAAGGTGAATTAAAGTTTCAATCTTCAGTTACTGTGCTTTATTTCCCACAAGTATCACCATATCGACTGTGATATGATGCAGGGAAACTGTCTCCTTTTCAGATGCCTCTATATGCCAACCTAAAGGCGTCATATTAAGGAAATCTGTCACTTCTTCATCGTTTAGGTCGACTGAATAACGGACCACATGTTCTGACGCTTTCGGGTAATGTGTCATAAATTTGTCTTTTACTTCTTTATTTGAATACGACTGATTTTCTTTCGGTTGAAAGGCTCTTAACTCTTTTAAGTAGTCTTTCCCCGGGATAACTTTAATGACCTGGCCCCCTGGTTTTAATAGCCGATTGAACTCTTCATAATTTGAAGGGGATAAAATATTAAGGATCGTATCAAATTGTTCGGTCGCAAAGGGGGATTGCGCTAAATCCGCGACCAGGAAAAAGATATCCTCATAAGTGGCTGCGCCTAAGTTTACGCCTTCTTTGGAAATATCAAAAGCAATCACCGGACCGGCAAGCCCCTTTTCTATGAGATAAGCACTGTGTGCCCCTTCCCCGCAACCGACATCAAGCGCCACCCCGGTTTTATTCTCGATCAAAGAATACAAGGTATCCAGCATCGGCTGCCAAAACCCCATCTTGGCAATGCGTTGTCTAGATAAAAGCATCGGTCTGGAATATTCTGATTTGGAAGGTTTCAATAAAAAATGCAGCGTCCCTTTTTTGGATAAATCAAACGAATGATTATGTGTACAGCTTAATTGATACCCATCGAGCGCATCAAAAGAACTATGACACACCGGGCACTTGAAGAGATGTAACTGTTCTGACAGAAATGTTTTTGCCTTATCTATTTTCTTCATCGTTTTTATCCTCATTTTCAAAGCTATTGTTAGACGATTCTACTTATTCATGATATAACGAAATCACTAAAGATGAAAGGATGAAACGCAAATGCCATGGAATTTATCGGATTATCCCGATTCATTTAAGAATTTTGATCACGTCGTCAAGAAAAAAGCGATCGACATTGCCAACGCTTTACTCGAGGAAGGTTACGATGACGGCCAGGCTATCCCCATAGCAACCAAACAAGCCAAAGTGTGGGCCGATAATGCATCCCCGGAGGAACTTCGCTCCTATAAGTACAGTGACCGTCCAAGTAAAGCTGACGAGCATGACTCCAAAGCTAATGCGCAGCTGCTGGACAACGATGTGCTGGTCTACTTTGAAGAAGAGGAATGGAAAGTCAGAACGAAAGAAGCCAAACGCGCCGAATCCACGCATGCGAAAAAAGAACAGGCTTTAGCGCGAGCCAAAGAAATAGCCGCCAACAAAGAAACGTCTGTGATCACGTACACTAAAGATGGCGAACGCCAAGACTGATCATTAAAATTTAGTAGACCCTGGAAATCAATGGTGCATTTGATTTCCAGGGTCTTTCATATCGAAATTCTTTGTTCAACGTGTTCAGACGGTAATTTTCAGCTCGAAATTCAGGAATTGGTCCCAGGACTCAGGCATTTGGACCAGGTTCGGTAAGTTCAGACACGCTGCCCGCACCTACTTACCGAACTGCCCCGCATTCGGTAAGTACTGTGACTTTTTCACTCTCAAAGTGCCGAACTTGCCCCAACTTCGGTAAGTTCCAAAACATTACCTGCAGCTACTTACCGAACAGCACCTCATTCGGTAAGTACAGCCGCTGTATCACTCTCAAAGTGTCGAACTTGCCCCAACTTCGGTAAGTTCCAAAACATTACCCACCGCTACTTACCGAACGGCCCCGTATTCGGTAAGTACAGCCACCGCCTTAGTCACTAGTTACCGAATGCGGCAGATTTCTACCGTAAAACCTCTGGTCATTCAAATAAATGATCAATTTGATCATTTATTCCTTATCAATCCTTTAAATCAAAAAGAAAGAGAGAAGCCCTGGGCTTCTCTCTTCATATTATAATCATTAGTCTTCGATAAAAATGTCTGGTGATTCTGTGTACGATGGTGCCGGTGCGACGTTGTCCGGTGTGCGTTCATATTTGACCGGTTCGTTTCTGATATCCTGCTCCGTCATTTTCTGATCCAACCAGATTTCAGTTTCCATGACCGCTTCATCCATGCGGATAATGGCTTTCTTTTTCACTTCTTTTGCTTTGAGTCTCATTTCATCCTGAAATTCTTCACCTGATTGTGGTGCGAATAAATAAGCGGCTGCTGTCCCAACCAATGCTCCTAGAACTGCGCCAAATCCAAAACTTGCTTTTGACATATGAACTCCTCCTCGTTTAACTTTCAAATTTTTCTAGTGTGACCAATTCAATACAGATACATAAAGCTTCCATTGCAATTTCCAAATCATCCAGCTTCGCAAAGCTCGGTGCCAGACGGATACTGTTATCCAACGCGTTGATACCATATGGATAGGCAGCGTTTGCTGGCGTCAAAGAAATGCCAATATCCGACATTTTCTGAACGATTTCAGTGGCGCACCCTGCTTCAGTTGTCAGATGGACGAAATAGCCCCCTTTAGGAGTCGTCCAGGAAACAAATGATCTGCGTTCACCATGGAAATAAGTCGATAAGATCGCTTCGATCCATTCAAATTTAGGTGACAGGAGTTCCGCATGTTTTTCCATGTGGGCGTCGATCGTTTCCTTGTCTTTAAGAAAAGCCACATGTCGCTTCTGATTTATTTTATCAAAACTGATCAGCTGCTTACTGAAGTGATCTGCGATTTCCTTGATTTTATCCACAGAAGCGCCCATTGCGGCCACACCAGCTCCAGGTAAGGTCATTTTAGAGGTGGAGACAAACTGGACTACGCGATCCGGATGACCCGATGTTTTACATGCTTCAAAGATATCTTTGACTTCTACTTTTTCTTCAGTTAAATGATGTACGGCATAGGCATTGTCCCACAGGATCAGGAAGTTTTCTTCAGCCGTATGCATGTTTGCCAACCGGTCGACAACCTCGTCAGACACTGATTCACCTGTTGGATTATTATACTTGGGTACGACAAACATCCCTTTGATCGCCGGGTCTTGTGAAACCAGTTTTTCAACGACTTCCATATCAGGGCCGTTGCCGGTCAATTCGACAGGAATCATTTCTATCCCCAAGTGTTCGAGCATGAACCAGTGACGGTCATAGCCAGGACTCGGGCAGATGAATTTAACGGTCTCTTCCTTGTTCCAAGGCTCGTCTGCTGTAAACATGTAATGACTCAGTACAGCAAACATGAGTTGCAGACTGGAGTTGCCGCCCATAAACGTTTCTTCCACGGTGGTATTAAGTAAGGTGCCAAACAGTTCTCTGGCTTCTCTTATGCCGTATAGCCCACCGTAGTTTCTGATGTCGATGTCGTCTTCGCTCAGCCAGCCTTCAATTTTCGTGTCATTTATTAAAGCTTCTGATAATTTCAGTTGTTTCTGAGAAGGGATCCCTCTCGCAATGGTTAGATCCATTGGACGTTCTTTGTAAAGTGCGTATTGCGCTTTGACTACATCTAACTGTGTTTCCTCTTGACTCATATGGGACTCCCTTCATAACTATAACGTAATATCTATAATTATAACCTATGTTAATAAAATTTGAAAACGTTATAGTTTCTCAGAATGATTCGTTTCTATTAATTATGATTCTTTTTTTATGATCTCGCTTACTTTTTTTATGCAGTCATCATGATCGTGCGCACGAGCGGGGCATTGGTAACGGCCGAAGAAAATCAGGCGGTGATGGGCGATACTCCACAACTCTTTGGGAAGTTTTTCCATCAAGGCGTTTTCTACCTGAACCACCGTAGCTTTTTGATCCACTATGTTGAATTTTTTACTGATGCGATCGACATGTGTATCGACCGCAATCGCCGGTTCGTCAAAGGCCACACTCAAGACCACGTTGGCTGTTTTTCTGCCGACGCCTGCCAGACTCTGAAGCTCCTTATGCGTGCCGGGCACCTCGCCGTTAAAGTCTTCAACCAGCTGGCGCGAACATTCTTTAATAAATTTTGCTTTGTTCCGGTACAGACCGATCGTCTTGATCTTGTCCATGATATCTTTAACGTCAGCTGCCATCAAGGCCTCCGGAGTGGGGTAAGCATCAAACAATAACGGGGTGACTTTATTCACGCCCACATCCGTCGTCTGCGCGCTCATGATAACGGCGATAAGCAGTTCAAACGTATTTTTATGCGTGAGCTCCGCTTTCGCATTGGGATATAATTCGCCGATTGCTTCTATTAATTCTGTTGTTTCTATTGCTGTGAGTAATTTTGGGGTTTCAGCCAAACTGATTGCTCCTCTAAGCTTGATTAATTGTCAAATTTGTCTTTCAGCCAATTATACATAGGTACAGGCTTCTCATCCGGATCAGATTTTTCCTTCGTTACGTCGTTGGACTGATTTTTTCGGAAACGTTTGGATTCTTTTTCGACTTGATCTCTTGTCCGGATATTTTTCTTTTCCCAAGTGAGTAGAATGCGGTCAATGTATTTCAAACTGTAGACTTGATTCAAGACCGCTTCTTTCAAAGCCATTTCGATAAGTTCAGGAAGATACTTATCTTCTTCGACCCAGATGTTCAATGTCTGGATCTCCATAGCGGACAAACTGCGGCCGAATTCCTCTTCAAATAACTGATACAAATTTTTAGAGGCCAAAACTTCTTTTTGTTCTTCCTCTTTTTTTATACTCTGATGCAGCAGCGCGGATAGTTTTTCATACAGTAAATCGAAAGAAAACTCATCGATGGTCTTGTCTTCTTCATCTTTACGTGTCTCGATCGTCAATACCTTTTTCTTCATCAACTGATGGATCGCTTTAAACGCTTCTTCTCGTGAAACGTCCAGGCGTTCAGCCAGTAATTGACTGTCCGGGAAACGCTGGCCATTTTCAACTAACGAGAGCAACTGAAGGAGCGTCACCAGGTCATCGTTATCTAAACCGATTTTTTTATAATGTTTCAACAAATAATTCGGTATGGCCATTGTTCCGGCACTTATCCATTCGAATAAGGGATCTTGGTTCATCGTTAACCTCCTCTGCTCTTTCGATTTTATGAAAAAAGGACCGGGTTTTAAGTCCCAATCCTCCTAACATAAGCGGTCTGATTACTGTTTTTATGGGTAAATGCGGTTGAGCAAACGTGGGAATGGGATCGCTTCACGAATATGATCTGTTCCACTGATCCAGGTCACTGTGCGTTCCAGTCCTAGCCCGAATCCTGAATGCGGCACACTGCCGTATCTGCGTAAATCCAGATACCATTCGTATTCTTTTACATCCAAGCCAAAATCGATGATTTCTTGGCGTAAGGTCTCGTAGTCATCTTCACGCTGAGAACCACCAATGATTTCTCCGTAGCCTTCAGGTGCGATCATATCGGCACACAAGACAACATCGTCGCGTTCCGGATGTCTCTTCATGTAAAACGGTTTGATGGCCTTAGGATAGTTGAGGATAAAGACCGGTTTATCGAATTGTTCAGCAATGAACGTTTCTTCCGGCGAACCGAAGTCTTCACCCCAAGTGACGTCGAAATCATTTTTCTGAAGCATCTCAACGGCTTCATCATAAGAAACACGCGGATAAGGTAACTCTGTAAATTTCTTGAGCAATTCTTTGTCACGTTCCAGAATATCCAGCGCGTGATCACAATTATCCAGTACACTTTGTACCAAATAAGCTACATATTTTTCCTGCACTTCAAGCGAATCGTCCTGATCCATGAATGCCATTTCAGGTTCGATCATCCAAAATTCGATCAAATGACGACGGGTTTTGGATTTTTCTGCTCTAAAGGTCGGACCGAAAGAGAAGACTCTTCCCATCGCCATTGCGCCAGCTTCCATATACAGTTGGCCACTTTGTGATAAGTATGCTTCGCGATCAAAGTATTGTGTCTTGAACAGGTCGGTCGTGTTCTCAGCCGCACTGCCTGTCAAGATAGGCGGATCGATTTTAACGTAGCCTTCGTTGTTATAAAATTCATAGGTTGCACGAATGATTTCATTTCTGACCTGCATGATGGCGTGCTGTTTCGTTGAACGCAGCCACAAGTGACGGTTGTCCATCAGGAATTCAGTCCCGTGATCTTTCGGGGTGATCGGGTAATCCACCGCTTCACTGATCACTTCAATGTCTTCGATATGTATTTCATAACCGAATTTAGACCGTGCATCTTCCGAAATCGTTCCAGTGATCCAAACGGAACTTTCCTGAGTCAAGTTTTTCGCCTGGTTGAAGACGTCCTCTTCTACCTGACTTTTTACGACAACACCTTGGAAAAAGGCTGAACCGTCACGCAGACTGATAAAAGCAATCTTTCCGCTTGAGCGTTTATTGGCAACCCAGGCACCTATCTTAACTTTTTCACCGACATGTTTTTTTGAGTCTATAATTTGTATCTTTTCCACTAGGCAATCTCCTTCGTCTAAATATTATCAATGGTCCGTATCCATTCACCAGTTTGTAAATTGATGATGTAATAGCCCAATCGATTATTATCGTTTCTGTAAGTCACTTCCCAAATTGGGATGTCATTTAATAGACCGACTTTAGCATTTAATATTTTTTTCGGCTCTCTTGCCTGCCTCGTTTGACTGATCGCTTGCTGTTCGGTCATCATTTCAGATGCAGCGACAGTTGTGATCGCACCACCCTCTTGTTTAACGATGTAGAGTTTTTCTTCGTCTGCGTCATTAAACCCTCTCACAGAAAAAGTCGTTTCCTCCCCATTGTACCAATAGAAGTCTTCGGGTCGGTCGAGATCTGTCCGTTCAGATATAAAAGCGATGGTTTCGTCTTCAGCGCGAGCAAACGGTGCATTGGCTCGCTGATAAATGTACACGGAACCGATGATGAACACGCTCAATGCAATAACGAGGCCTATAATTACTTTCTTCACTTGAATCTCCTCTTTTTGTCTTTCCTGATCAACTCTCTCAGTATATCAAATCAGTCATCAGAAATAAATAAGGCTTTTAGATAAAAGCACGATTAAATTAAATTACTGCGATACTTCTTTCTTTTCAAAGAATTCAGCCACTTCCTCAACGATCTGGTCGAGTGGAAGTTCTTCCACTTCCAATTGAGCTGGCAAAGAGTTTACAAAAATGGAAGCATAGCTCGCTTCTACAAACCGGCGGTCCAAAACGATCCACACGCCTTTGTCCTGCTGACTGCGGATAAGTCGGCCCAGTCCCTGCTTGAATTTGATGACCGCCCGCGGCAAAACATCGTGCACAAACGGATTATCGCCTCTGTCTCTCAATTCCTGATGCCGTTTTTTTACCATCGGCATTTCGGGCGAGTCAAAGGGCAGTTTAGTGATGATCACGATTTTCAGTTCATCCAGTGGGAAATCGACGCCTTCCCAGAAGGTATCTGAGCCTAGAATGACACTTTGTTTCGCCTTTTTGAATTGTTTAGTGATCTTGGTCGAACTACCTGAAATGTTCTGGGCCAAAATAGTCTTGTCTCGCAAATGGTTGCGTCTTTTCAAGGCTTGATAGACGTGCTGGATCATATCGTGCGAGCGGAACAGAACCAGACAGTTTTCGTCCGTTTGACTCAACACCCTGTCGATCTGATCCGTGATAAATGCAACCGACACGCTCGTTTTCTTCAGCACATTCGTATCCACGTCGGTGGTCACAAACAATCTTGCCTGATTGGCATAATCGTAAGGTGACTCATACGTATCCAACCGATTATTTTCTATCCCTAGCTGTTTGACCAGATAAGAGACCGAGTTGTTTACTGCCAAAGTACTACTCGTAAGGATCACGTGAGGCGCGGCATTGAACTGCTTGAGCAGGACTTCTTTGGTTTCCTGATCAAAGCGCGCAAACGACAAGGTCAGCAATGGGTTTTTGGAATAAAAGCGGACCCCCGTTTGATTTATCTGCGTGTTGTTTAAAAATAAATAGTTGAACCGTGTGATCACCGTTTCAAAATGATCCAGGATCGCTTTGATTTTAGATAAGATTCGTTTTTCTTTTTGGGTCAGCGTCACGTCTTCGTCTTTTAAAACTGCCGTTAGCTGTTGCCCTACATAAACCAGTTCCTGCAGATTGTTACTCAAAAATTTCGTGTCGCGTTTGATGTCCAGCGGCAAGTCAGCGTACGTAATGACTTTTTCTTTCCATTCGATGATCCGGTCATCATAGCTTGGCGCATGGATCAGCCAGACGATCCATTTTCTGCTCCATTCTTCCCATTCTTCCGAAAACAACTGAACGATCGCGTGCAAGGTGTCCAGCTGGTAGGCTTTAAGGTGATCTGAGGGTAAAAGTTTTTGACACTCACACAAAAGCGTCTCTTCCTTGTCTTTTGATCCCAGCCGTTTCAATTCGTTGGTGATCGATTTCGTTGACAAAGTGATGGTCGCGTTTTGATCCAAAACATCGGGAACATGATGCGCTTCATCTAGTATCAGCTTCACGTTTTCAAAACGGTCAGGCTGTCTTTGCCATTCAGAAAATAAATAAGCGTGATTCGTTACCAGAATCGCCGCCTGCTCCAGACGTTTTTCTCTGCGGGTCACATAATCTACTGATTCGAAGGCTTTGAACTGCAGCTTGGTATGGGGCACACTTCTTATTTCATTCCAGAAAGGATGCTGAAGCGTCTTGTCCAAACCGATTTCTTCTAAATCGCCTTCATCTGTTTCAGTCAGCCAGACCAGTACCTTCATACAAAAGCCAGCTTCGGTGTCTGTGGGATCCACGTTTTTTAATTTTGTATAAAAAGCTGTCAAGGACAGATAATGACTCGGGCTTTTCATCAAAGCGACCGATTTGTCAAACGACAAAACACGTGTCAGCCTAGGCAAGCTTTCTTCAACCAACTGCCTCTGCAGCACTTTCGTATACGTCGATAACACGATTTTTTCTTTCAGCGTTGCCAGATATAAACTTGGGTACAAATACCCGAACGTCTTGCCTAGACCCGCTGGTGCTTCAATAAATTGAACATAGTCCGGTCTGTTTTGCTTGAAGTAATTAAAGACGGTGTTCATCATCTGGTTCTGACTTTCACGGTACTGTAACCCGAGGGATTCAAGCTGTGCTAATTTATCTTCGTCTTTGTACGGATATGTAAGTGTTTCACGGTACCGTTCTTGTTCGCTGTTGAGACCTGGTTTCTTGAGTGCCAATCCTTCGATAATAATAAGTGAGTCATCCAGGTCGGCTGGATTTTCTTTCATTCGTTCCAGTGCATGTCTGAAAAATAGTGAGGTATCTGCTGTTGTCGATTCGGATAGGTCACTTAAGGTCTCCACCGTCACTAAAGGTAATTTTTTCAGTCTGTCATAAAGTTTGTTTAAAAGAAATACGGTCGCATATGCATCAAATAAAGCATTATGTGCATGATTCAAATCATACCCGAGCGAAGCCGTGAGATCTTTCAGTTGGTAGCTGTCTTCTTTCGGAAATAAAATTTGCGCCAGTTCCACCGTATCCACTGCGGGGATGGTCAATGGCGGCAGACCCACACGCTGAAAACATTCGTTTAAAAACTGAAAGTCAAAACTCACATTGTGAGCGACAAAAACAGTGTCTTCCAGTAAACGATGGATCAGCAACGCTACATCTTCAAAATAAGGCGCTGTTGCCAGGTCTTTGGAAGAAATCCCCGTCAGATCTCGAATCAGTTTGCTGACTTTGCGAGAAGGATTGACAAATGAATCAAACGTTTCAACAATGTTGCCGTTCTTCATCAACACACAGGCAAACTGAATGATCCGTTCATTTTTTCCAATACTCGCTCCAGTCGCTTCGATATCGACGATCGCATATAATTGATCTTTTTTCATTTTGTCTCCTCCTCTCATTATCGCTAGACATATCATTGTCGCTAAACATAGTCATTTTTCTTCAAGAAATCAAGGATCTCAGCTGTTTCGTTCGCAATATCGCCTCTCACAACTGCACGCTCCGCCGCTTCGATGGCATCTCCCAGCCATCTGCCTCCGCGTTGTTGATTTTCAGCCATCACTATTTTACCGTCGATGGCCAGCTCTTTTCTGGAATGGATCGGTAAGGCTGCATCGATGTTTTCGACCGCTTTTTTATCAAACGGTTGATTGATAAGGTCCAAACACGTTTCGGCATCCAGCGCTAACTCTTTGGAATACCGGTACACGGTCTCGTTGGTCTGTTCGGAGTGCAGCCGGTATAAGAGCAGCTGATGCAGGTCAGCACTCTGATTCAACAGCTGATTGGACAGTTTCCAATTCTTCAAAAACGCTCGGGCCTCTTTACCACGTTGTATTCCTAAATAATATAAAAGCAATGCCCACATCTGGCGTTCACGTTGGATCGGCTCGATCACTTTCGCAAAGTTTTCGAGCGCATCTCTGGCATGAACCAGTCCAGGACAGTAAGCATAAAGATTTGTTTCAACAAACCCAGTGAACCCTTGTCTGACATATTTGCCCATCGCCATCTTGACGAATTCGACCCGGATACGTTCGATCGCAATGTTCTCCAGTAAATGCGCGTTGACCACGATGGCATAAAAGGTGTCCGCTTCCAGATGGAAACCCAGCTGAGAAGCAAAACGGACGGCACGCATCATGCGCAGGGCGTCTTCGTTGAAACGTTCTTCGGCTTTTCCAACGGCACGGATGATCTGTTCGTCCAGATCCCGTTCGCCACCGAAAAAGTCCTGGATATCACCCGTCTGATCCATCGCAAAGGCATTGATCGTCAGATCACGGCGCTTCAGGTCTTCCTCTAAAGAGCGCACAAAAGTGACCGAATCAGGACGTCTAAAATCTTGATACGTCGATTCGGTCCTAAATGTTGTGACTTCATAACTTTCATCATTCATCAAAACCATTACTGTTCCATGCTCGATACCTACATCCACTGTCTTTTTGAACAGCTTCTTGATTTCTTCCGGAAAAGCACTGGTCGCGATATCCACATCGTTGACGTCTTTTCCAAGCAAAGCATCACGGACGCTTCCGCCGACATAATACGCTTCAAATCCGGCTTCCTGTATCGTTTCCAGCACAGGTAGCGCTTTTTTAAATACACCTGTAATAGGGACCTGTTTCATCATATAGTCGAGCATCTAGAGATGTAAGCTATTCTCTAACACTCTTTCTCTCCTTTACAACTTAACTAGTTGAGTCTGATCGTGTCTGACCGTCATTACGCTCGAACCTGAAATGATCTCGCGACTCGAACTTATTCATCGTTAGATCGAACGCTTCAGACAAGTCGATATCCAATGAATTCGACAAACTGATCAGCACAAAGAGCACATCCGCGATTTCTTCTTCCATAGGCTTTTCTGCTTCTGAAGGTTTCTTCTGCTTCTCGCCATATACATGATTGATTTCACGCGCGAGTTCGCCGACTTCTTCAGAGAGACGGGCCAACTGAACGAGAGGAGAAAAATAGCCGTCTTTGAATTGGCTAATGTATCGGTCTACTCTACTTTGCATGTCGTTCATTTCTGTCATACGTGATTCTCCTCGTTTCAGTTTATTTATGAAGGTGAGACTTCGTTTTCTAGTTTCGTTTCAATGTCTTTTAAAGATTCTGTAAGTGAGTAAAAATCTTCCCGATTGTCACTTTCAAGAGCTCGGTCGATATCGTTGAGTATCTGATGTTTCTTTTCCTGTAAATAGAAACTGTCGACCGCTTCATCCACCTGTTGGTCAAGTTCCTGCGGCATACGATCATTCCATTTGGCATACGGATTATCTTCTAGGACTTCTGCGTATTCCGGCGACAACCACGAATCCTGAAAAAGCAATTCAACATACAAATCAGTGTGCCAGTTGAGTCTGACTTCGTGAAAAGCTTGTTCCGGATGGTCAAATTCCTGTCCGTCCTTGTAAAAGCGGAACGCTTCATCTTCTGTTCCTACGGTTCCCATTCTGATTCCTCGAGGAGTTTTATCCGCTTCTTCTACGAACTTGGTTTTATTCAACACGATATCGTGATTGAGTAAATAGTTTAAAATCCACATCGATTCTCTGCGCTTCATCTGATAGCGTTGTAAAAACCATTTCAGAAACGCTTTTTTATCTTTTAGCTGAACACGACTATACATGGATACTCCCCTCCTTTTCCTCATCTATAGTATACCAAATTTATTAGCGTTCTTCATTCCTAATCCACTCAATAACTTCCAAATCGTCTGGTTCAAGTGTCACATACCGTTTTGCTTCACGCAGAAAGCCTTCACGGTCGCCTTCTTCGCGCAGAAATACGGCATATTCTTTGACAAAATTTGGTGTATCTTTTAGCGAATAATACGCTTTTTCATAATTTTCCCGGGCTTTTTCAAACTCTTCTTCTCCGTTATACGCTATGGCGCTGTTCCAGAAGAGCTGCGGATCCTCTTCGCCGGTTTCCAGTTTCATTTCCATGAGTACGAGCGCGTCTTGGTAACGTTCCTGTTCAAGGAGCAAATTAGACAGATGCAGCGTGATGGATAAGTTCTCCGGATCGCGGTCCAGGGCTAGTTTGTAATAGTCTTCGGCCGCTTGAGCGTTTCCTAAAGCTAAGCTGGCTTCGGCTCCTATACTGTAAAGCAGCGGATTTTCTTTATCATAGTATCGCCCTGCTTCAATGATCTCCAAGGCTTTTTCTTCGTCATGCTGTTCCAGATAACCTTTAGCCAGATACACATAAACAGAGGTGTAACTTGGATCCAGATCTTTGACTTTATGGAACAACTCGCTGGCATGCGTATAATCCTTTTTCTGAAAATAAACATAACCGAGCTGGAACAAGTGGTCGCTGGTTTCCTGTATCTCAACGGCTTCCTTCAGGTAATCGATGGCGTTGTCCAAGTCACCGATGGCCCCGTAGGCATTGCCGAGCCTGCCATGAATGCTCGTTCCGGCAAATTCAAGGTGGTGCCCTTCAAGTAAATTTTCGTAGTACCTGATTGCTTCTTTATAGATGCCACTGGTGAACAATAGCTCAGCCAAGGCAAAATCGATCACGGGTTCTTCAGGCAGTAATTCTTTGGCTTCGATCAGCTTCTGCTTGGACACTTCCGGCAAGTCGAGCGTCTGATAGTAGTCTGCGGAAACAAGTAAGGCCTGGATGTAATAAGGACTGCTGACGTCCACCTGTTCGAGCCATTCAAAAGCTTCCAGTTCGTTGCCTTCTTCGATCGCGATTTCAGCCAGCGTGAGCTTGAGTCCATCCTCATCGGGAACCTGGGTCAATAAGTGCGTCACGACTTGTTTCGTTTCTTTTAAAAAGCCTAAATCATACAAGGTTTCAATCAGTGCGTATAGGTCTTCCTCGCTATCCTCCGACAGAGCTTTCTCTAAATAAACGTCCGCCTGGTCTAAATCTTCATTTTGTATTGCTTGGATCATTTGTGCTGAATATGACATCTAATATCGCCTCTATTTCTAATCATTTATTCTATTATCTTAACATAGACAGCCCGTGATTTCACAAAAAAATATCGCACGCTTTCTCCCGTTTATAATACGGAATAAAGCGTGCGACAGTTAGTCTATGATTCTATTTCTTCTCTTGCCTTACCCTATTAAAAAAGGGGTATTAAATACTACTACTTAACCCTTACTTGATTTTCTTTTTGACTAAATACGCAGCTGTACCTAAGGAAAAACTTCCTAAACCGACAAGGCCAATCGTCGAAGTGGCTGTAGCAGTTTCAGGCAGCCGTTCACCTTCAGCTTCAGAATCGGTGTCTGTTTCTTTTTCGTCGTCTGTTTCGGGTTCTTCAGTGTCTTCAGGTGTCTCTTTATCGTCGTCACCTTTTACTGGTTTTTCCTTCTCTTCAGTATTTTCTTCTAGTTCTTTTTCTTTTTTTGGTTTTTCCTTCTCTTGGGTATCCTTTTCTAGTTCTTCCTCTTCTTTTGGTGTTTCCTTGTCTTCCTCTGGTTCTTCCTCGTCTACCGGTGTTTCTGTATCTTCTGTATCTTCCTTATCTTCTTCTGGTTCTTCTTCGTCTACTGGTGCATTAGGATCTTCGATCAGACCATATTCGATAAGAACGGATTCAGGGATCTCACCGTTTTCGATCATTTCTATCGCATTCAACGATTTTGTATTGTAGTTTCTACCATCTTGCGAAACTTCCAGTTCAATATTGCCGGCATTGACTTCACCGATGATGTAGTCTCTCAGCGAATGATCCAGATCTGCCCCAATGATTTCCCAGTTGTTGTCTGTTTCAGGATCGATCGTTCCAGCTTCTCTGATCGTATCTGCAATGTATGATCTAAGTGATTTTGGATCAGATTCAAAGTAAGGTGTTTCTGTAACGATGCCCATACCTTGAAGACCACCGAATCTATAATTGTTGATGGCCAGTTTCAGGATCTGATCGTCTTCCAATGGGGCACCATTGAACATGAGATCGACGATGCGCTCGCCTTGAGGCTTTGAGATGTCCACTTTGTAGTCCACGCCTTGGAACATATCATAGTTGTAGCCTCTGATTCCAGGATCAAAACTGATCGTGACGTCGCCTGCAGTGTACTGGTTATAGTAGCTGGCAGACCATTCCATGTATTCTTTCAGCTGAGCACCCGTAACTTCTACGCCCACCAAGGTATTAGGATATTTATAGATATCAAAAATATCCGCATAAGTCAGGTCTCCAGCTTCCAGATTGGAGTGCTGCTGGAAGAGAGCAGCTCCGGCAACGTCTGCGCCTGTTGCTGCCAGCTGAACATTGTTTATCAAGTCGATCACTGCTGTATCCTGCAACTGTGCTTCCGGTATACCTTTTACTTCAGGCGTTGGAACAAAGTCCCCAGATGCTTGACCGATGACTTCATCTAAAAAGTCCAACGTTGTTTCGTGGTATTCTCTTGCATAGTCTTTCAATTCTTCAGATGCTGCATAATCTTCAACAGAGATCAGCTCGATCGTACTGCTGTCTACTGTATAGTCGTCACCATCAAACGAGATATCCAGGTCGAATCGAGCCACCTGTGAACCGGTATCATTCACGCCACCGATGACTGCACCGTTATAGCTTTCTTCTACGAGTGAGTGACTATGCCCTACCATAAGTGCCTTGATTTCCGGGTAAGCATCAAGTATGTCTTGGGCATCATCATTTATGTACCCGCTTGCTTCTTCATATCCGCCCGTAAATGGGGCGTGAGCTGTGGCTATAATGATATCTGCTTTTTCATTCAATTCTTTCATTGGCTCTTCAGCCGCTGTTAAAAAATCTACGAAATCCAGATTCGTTACTTTAGGCCCGTCCCATTTAGGTATGTTCGGGTTCGTAAAGCCAATGATCCCGACATTGATACCGTCGACCTCTACGATAGTGTAAGGTTGAGCCAGATAGCTGTTGTCCTCTTTGTACTTGACGTTGGCAGCAAGTATCGGGAATTCTGCTTCTTCCATGATTTTATCGACCAGATCCAAGCCAAAGTTGAATTCATGGTTGCCCAAAGTCATTGAATCGTACTCCATAAAGTTCATGACATCGATCATCGGATTGGTCAAACTTAGGTCGACATTATATATATCGTCAGTCAGTATCGTCCCTTGAACGATATCCCCATTATCGATCAAAAGCGTATTCGGGTTCTCGGCACGAACATCTTCAACAACGGAATAGATCTTAGCCAGTCCGCTGTCATCCGTTTCTCTACCGTTTTCATAACTCCAGTTATAAATATTGCCGTGTACATCGGTCGTTCCAAGGATCGTCAGTTTAGTGCTGTGTTCCTCTGCCTGTGCCTCGTTGGGCAGTGTGACAGTTAATGCAGACATTACAGTGACACATGTAAGTAAACCAAGTTTTCGGGCGATACTGTTCTTGTTGTTCATGGATGCTGTTCCTCCTGTTTTCTGGTCGATTTTACTCCATCTGTATAAAACATTGCCTACCAAAACACTAACCATTTTTTTAAAACAACTAACCACGCTCCTTTTATGATCGACTTAAGCTTTAAGGCTGAAATAAGATCAAAGCTAAAAAGGGTAAAACCTCCAATCTTATAATAAGAGTTATATTATATAATACAGAGAAACGAGTTGATAAGAAAGCGTTCACAATACATAATTTGAGTTATCTAATAAATGCGCATGCTCAGATTATAACATTCTAATAATTGTCTATCTTTCATTTTTATAGCCACCAACCTTTACCTCACTGCATTTAATAGAGCCTGCGCTTTTCTATAGTGTTTCTTTGTTCAGCACTTTGAAAACAAAAAACACACTGCTCCTCCACCTTTCTGGAGAAACAGCGTGCATAGTAATTAATGACTTTCAGAAATGATCGGTTCATCCGGTAACGGGTCCACATACTTTTTGTAGATGACTTTCAGATAGTAAATACACAAGATAGCCGAAGCGAGTTCAGATATCGGGTGAGCCCACCATACCCCCACGATGCTTCCGGATAAAGAAAAGACATAGGCCAACGGGATCAATACGACTAACTGGCGGGCAATCGAGACATACAAACCGAACATGCCTTTGCCGAAAGCCTGGAACACCGTACTTACGATGATACTGAAGCCGGCAAACAGGAAGCTTAAACTGATGATACGCATGGCTGGAATGCCGATTGCCAGCATTTCAGGTGACGCATTAAATAGATTCAGTAACACGACCGGGAAGAACTGGAAAACAGCCAGACTCAACAACATGATCCCCATGGCATATAAAATACCCAGGCGGATCGCTTCTTTGATGCGCTCTTTATTACGGGCGCCATAGTTGAAGGCCACGATCGGTATCATGCCGTTGTTCAGCCCAAACACAGGCATAAAGGCGAAACTCTGCAGTCTGAAGTAGACACCATAGACGGCAATGGCCGTTGGGGTAAACTGCATCAAAATTTTATTTATCGAAAAGACCGTGACCGACGTGATCGCGATCATAATGGCGGAAGGCACGCCGACATCATAGATGCGCTTGATCGTTTTCAGATCCGGACGGAAACGGCGGTACTGCAGTTTGATGTCGTTATTTTTATAATAATTCAAGACAAAACCTAACAGTGCCGCAACCGTTTGCCCAATAACTGTGGCGATCGCCGCACCGGTAACGCCTAAAGCCGGAAATCCAAACCAGCCGAAAATAAGGATGGGATCTAAAATGATATTGATGACCGCTCCCGTTCCCTGTATCCACATCGAATAAATGGATTTACCGGTCCCCTGCAACAATTTTTCAAAGATGATCTGCATGAAGAGCCCAAAAGAAAAAATCATGATAATGCGTACATAGGCTTCGCCCTGCTCGATTATGGCCGGGTCATTCGTTTGGCTCCTGAAAAAGAGCGGGACCATGGTCAAACCCAATACAAGGATGAAGAGATAGTGGATCATCGAAAGGAACACACCATTGCTGGCTGCCCGATTGGCATCCTCGAAATTATTTTCACCTAAATTCCGCGAAAGCAGGGCGCTCATCCCGACCCCTGTTCCCACCTGTATGGCTATCATCAAATTCTGGATCGGAAAAGCCAGCGTAACGGCGGTCAAGGCCGTTTCACTTATCTGAGCCACAAAGATACTATCGACAACGTTATATAAAGACTGGACAAGCATCGATAACACCATCGGTAAGGACATACTGATCAAGAGCTTGTTGACTGACATGGTTCCCATTTTATTCTGTTTCATTTTTTTGACTTCCTTATCTATAAGTATTCATTTCACACTATAATAATTATAGATTATCAAACTAAACCTATCCATTTATATATAGCCAAAAATATTGGTCTTGTTAATTTCATTTATATCAAGCACACATCCAAATAAAAAAATGATGTACACCTGAATAAACTATCCTATATATGATAACGGACTCTATTAAGAATAGCTATATGTAAAATTCAGGAAAGTGTTTATCTTTCGTTGTTGCTGCTTTGAAAGAACAAATATTAAGACAAAGTCAGTACTAATTGATCGCCACAAGTTGATCTATTCTGAGTACACACTTGCCAATTTAAGCACAAAAAAGCAGCTGATCCTCACATAATGTGGGAATCCACTGCTTAGTATTTATAAAGGGTTTATTTTATTCCGTTGGTTCCAGGTAATAAAATAAATTGAATATCAGGGTCCCGGAGTAATTATTATCACCGGATTTTTCGTAGGTAAAGGACGTCACGTTATAGACTCGTTCTTCGTTAAATAAACGCTCGATCAAATCTCTGAAGTCACTAGGTGATTCGCCGGTCATATCCAGCTGATAACTGCTGCTGAAATAAGATTCGCCTACTCCTTCAACAACTTGTCCATCTCCGATCCGAGCAACCTGACCGATTTCAACGGATGACTGCTCGGCCAGTGCTTCTAACCGGACCACAGCCTCATTGGCCTGTTCACCGATGGGAAGGAATGCACCGATTTCATTGTAAGTCGCTTCATAATCGTTAAGTAGGTCTTCATCTGGAGGATAAACTTCCATCAAAGCCTGCTGATCGCTGACTAACGCGGTGAAGCTTTCCGCACTTTCCTTGGACGGCACGACCAGGTTCTGATTCCCGTAGTAAAATATGGCGAATAAAATCATAATCAAAGTCAGTAAAATTAGAATCGATTCTCGTGTCCACTTAATCATCATCTGAGTTAACCACCTCTCTCAAACGTTCTTCACTCATGTCGATGGTTAGCTCGAGTATATAGTTATCTGAATCTTGTGCCTGATTTTCCAACCTTAGATAATTGACGCGGCTGACATAAGCCAAGTCTCCCATCTCGTTCACCAGTTCTGAGCCTTCGTCGACACTCATATTTTCCAAAGTAAAAATGAATTGATCCGGAGTCGTCAGCTGAAAGGAAACGACACTTTCTTCTTCGTTAGCTACCTGAGAAGCGATCTCCTCAGTCACGTAGACCATGGGATAGCGCTGGCCGACTAAAATATCTTGCGTGATAATCGACTCCTCAGTCAAGCGGTCGATGCTTTGCATTTGACGAGACAACAAGACATTATCTGTTTCGCTTTCTATCCAGGCGATATTCTCTGTTTCAACCTCTGAGTAGTGTTCACGCATCAGAAAAAAATAGGCCCCGAGCGCAGCAAGCAACAGGAGGAACCCAGCCATCATGAGATAAGGCAGAACGTTAACTTTCTTTTTTTCAAAAAAATTGATGTTAATCATTCACGACTGCCTCCTCATGCCTGCTAGATGTTTCAACTGGTTGTTCTTTCTTTTCTTTTTTAGCTTTTTTCGACTTGGATTGCTTAACTTTTTTTTCTTTTTTAACTTTATCGATTTTTTTCATTTCTCTTACTCTGCTTTTCAGTGTCAAGCCGAGCAGCGCAGCATCCGTTGCCGAGATCTCTTCAGGTAGCGTCAACATATGAATAGGCAAAGTCAGACGGTCTTCCAGTAACATCTTGACGTGTTCCAGATTCGGATAGTAACCTGAGAGCACAATATGACTGATGCTACGCTCTCCGTCCATGACGGTATACTGATAGAATTCCAGGAAACGTTCGAGCATGTTGATCTGCTCGTCCAGGACATCTTCCAATCCTTCTTCGCTGCCTTTCCATTCGAACTCACCCGTTTCGTTCAGTTTCCACATATCAGCCAGACGCTGTGAACGTGTATGACGATTAAATTGTGGAATATCCTGATTAAAGACCGTCATTGAATAGTCTATCGGGTTCCATTGCAGTAGGAGCAAGTGATCATCACTGTGTGTACTGATGGTTTCCTCTATATTAACTAGACGGTACAGACTGAGTGAGGAAATGTCAGCAACCACCGGCTTCAGTGATGCTTTCTCCAAGATCTCTTTTAGAGCTTTGATTTGTTCATTGGGATAAGCGACCAGAAAAACGGTCTGATTTTCTTCCGTCTGATTCGTAATTTCGTAGTCCACTTTAGCATCTTCAAAAGGCAGGCGGATCGATTCATTTATATGTAAGTTCAGGTACTCATCTACTTCAGTACGCGACAATTGTGCTGGTAATACTTCGTTTCTGATCGTTACCAAGTCATCCGGAAGAATAATAGAGACGGATGCGTTCTTCCATTTCTTCTCTTTGACCAAAACTTCCAGGCGCGTTTCCAACAACTGTTTATTAGCGACTTTACCTTCCTGGATAATTGCAGTTTCAAAAACAACCTCATCTTTTTCAATGAGTGTTTTATTCTGACTGTCCATGACCAGATAGCGGATGCTTTTTTCCATAAATTGCATATACAGTGACGGTTTATTACCAAACATTTAGCGTTCCTCCAAGCATTGAGTGAGTTAAATAAAGAATTGACTGTACCAGTTTAAAATGACCTCGCCGAAATAAAAGACCGTGAGTGCCGCAAGTCCGATCGACGGACCAAAAGGTATTTTCGTTTTACGGTTACCATTGTTCCGTTTGATTGTAATGAATCCTATTATCGAGCCGTAGATAGTAGCCAGAAAGAATAGCAACAGGAATAAGTAAGGGCCAAAGATAAAACCAAATAATGTAAAGTATTTCAGATCACCTATCCCCATGCCACCTTTTGAAAGTAGAATGATTAGAAAAAGTAAGACAAACGCTAAGACTGCACCTATCAGCGAGAAATACCACGGTGACAGCGGGTAAATCAGGCGGTATATGATAAACAGTGGTGCGAAAAAGAGCAAAAGTTTATTGGGAATACGCCGGTACTCCAGATCAGATACCGTGATTGGAATGATGAGACTGATAAGTATTAATCCTAGTACAGTCTCGTGACTCCATCCGTAAAAGAAATAAGTGAAAGCAAAGAGCACACCAGTTGCGAGTTCCATAACAGGATATAATGGTGATATTGTTTCATGGCAGGTCGTGCATTTGCCTTTTTGCTTAACGAAAGACCAGACCGGGATCAGTTCTTTCCAAGTCAGTGTCCGGTTACACGTGTCACAATAAGAACGCTGTTGTTTAAGCAAGGTCCCGTTTGGTACACGTAGCCCAACCACATTAAAAAAAGAACCGAAGATGAGGCCATATAATAAGGCAATGCTTGTAATAAGTATGTTCATAAAAAACTCCTATATTCTATGTATGAAGAAAGACCCCCGAAGGAGTCTTTCTGTAGTATAAAAGTAATTATTTATTATGGTCCAGATGGTCCATCAAACTCATAAGTGTAATTACCATTTACTAAAGTAATATATACATGATCATCGGCAGAAATGTTAGTACTGCTCGTTTCTTCTAAGTATCCAGCAGTTATTAACGTCGATACCTCAAGTTTTGTTCCATTAGCTACCGCATTTTCTACAGTGTATAAACGGGCAGCATCAACAACTAGTTCTTGTTCTGCTGTAGTAGCACCAGTTTGTGCACGACTGATGACATTACCAATCATAGGAACAGCAATCGCAACAATAATGCCCAAAATAACAATAACAGCTAGTAACTCGACTAATGTGAATCCTTCTTCTCTATTCATCAACTCTTTAATCTTTTTTCTCATTTTATTCCTCCTTAAATTTTTTTATTCAACTCTACACTAAGTATACAAATGTATACTTAGTGTAGAGTTGAATAAACTTACATTTTGATAGTACAGGATTAGCATGTGTTTCCATTATGTATGTTTTACTAACCTTGTATACGTATAATTATAAATGAACACGTATGACATTACAATACAAATCAACTAAAAATGCATATATATTTAAAACGCTTCAAACAGACTGAACATTGGTATGACAATGGATAAAACGATGAAACCGACAATAAAAGCCAACAGAATAATCATAATCGGTTCGATCAGTGACTGCAATTTATCTGATGCTTCTTCCACTTCCTGATCATAAATATCGGCGACTCGTTTCAACATTTCATCCAGCGCGCCACTCGATTCTCCGACTCTTATCATTTGAATAATTAGTGGCGGAAAGACCCAGTGGCCTTCCATCGGTTTGGCTAAAGATTCGCCTTTTTCAAGTGAACTACGTGACTTAACCAGTACTTCTTTAACGACACGGTTACCGACCACCTCGCTCGTCACTTCCACGGCCTCGAGTATAGGTACTGAACTGTTTATCAGAGAGCTCAGTGTTTGTGTCATCCGTGCCAGCACGGCTTTTTGAATAAATGGTCCGATAATCGGCATTTTCAGTGATAACTCATCCAAGATACGAGCTGTTTTTTCGTATTTTTTAAACTGGGGAAAGACGAGTACTAACATCACTATTGGAATGATCAGTAGCCACCAGTATCGCTGGATGAATTCACTCATACTTAATACAACTTTGGTGATAAGGGGCAACTCTTCACCAAACGAAGTAAACATGTCGCCAAATATGGGCACGATAAATACCATTAGAAATATCGTGATGATCATGGCAAATGACGCAATAACGATTGGGTAAGTCAATGCGGTCGAAACCTTCTGTTTTATTCTAAACTGTTTTTCATAGTACGTTGCCATTCGGTCCAAGACGTCTTCTAACTGACCGCTGACTTCCCCCGTATGGATCATTTGAATGAGTAACTCTGGAAATAATTTTGGGTACTGCTTCATAGCGACAGACATGGCGACGCCTTCTTTAACTTCTGTGGACAACTGTTCGAGTGCTTCTTTTAGTGGTTTGCTGTCTGTCTGCTCAGCCAGTAAATCGACAGAATCCACTAGTAAAAGCCCCGCCTGCATCAAGGTAGAAAATTGTCTCAAGAACAAGACGAAATCTTTCTGCTTTAAGGGGCTACCCAAAGTAATATCCTTATGTAACAATGAATTTAAGGGTTCAACATTAAAAACGATCAAGTTCATTTGAGATAATTCATTGAGGGCTGATCTTTTATTGACGCTATCCAGCTTGCCTTTGATGATTTTTCCCTCGTGTGTTTTTGCTTTATATGCATATGTAGCCATGCGCTACCTCCTCCGCTGAAATGATTAGACAAGCATATTATTATTCGAAATACGTACGCATTTCCATTTGACTGATTTTGCCGTCTTTGATCAGTTGTTTCATGCTCATTTCCATCGTGTGCATGCCCTGGTCTTTCGCTGTCTGCAAGACGTTTGGGATCTGATGCATTTTTTCACTTCGAATCAGGTTTTTGATCGCCGGGTTATTGACGAGAAGTTCGGTCGCAGCTACACGCCCTTGTTGATCCAACGTAGTGAATAGGCGCTGGGACATGACTCCAATCAAGACACTGGCTAAGATCGTTCGTATCTGATCTTTTTGTTCCGCTGGAAACACATCTATGATTCGGTCGATCGTTCCTGTGGTATCTTGTGTATGCAGTGTACCCAATACTAAGTGACCCGTCTCGGCAGCTGTAATGGCTGTAGAAATAGTGTCCAGGTCTCTAAGTTCCCCAACCAAAATAACATCAGGATCCTGTCTCAAACTTGCTCGCAATCCTTCTTTAAACGACATCGTGTCAAAACCGATTTCTCGTTGATCGATAATTGATTTGTTATGAGAATGCAGATACTCGATCGGATCTTCCAAAGTAATAATATGCCTGTTCATTTCTTGATTCATGTAGTGGATCATCGAAGCCAGTGATGTGCTTTTCCCGCTTCCTGTTGGACCTGTAACGAGTAGCAAGCCATAGGGTTTCTCTACTAATTCTTTTAGCTTCACCGGAATCTTCAGCTGGTCAATGGTTGGAATATCTCTGGCTATGATACGGAAAGCCATAGCTATTGATCCACGCTGATAGTATATATTGACCCTGAAACGAGATATTCCAGCTATACCGTAGGATAAATCCACTTCACGTATTTCCTGTAACTTTAACCAGACTTTTTCAGAAAGAATCCCTTTAGCCATTTCTTCTGTATCGTCAGGCATTAATTTGTCTTCTTTTTCTAAAATCAATTTACCGTTGATTCTAAAAACAGGAGGGACACCCGCTGTGAGATGTATATCAGACGCTTCTTTGTAATAAGCGCTGGTTAAAATTTTATTTAAACGTTTCATTATCTCAGCCCCTCTATTCGTTTACGGACGCCACACGAAGAACTTCATCCAGCGTGGTCTGTCCTTTTTTGATTTTTTCCAAGCCATCATCAATTAGGAAACGAATGCCTTTGCCTTTGACATATTTCTTGATGTCCTGAATCGTGGCCTGGTTCATCAGCATCTGTTTGATTTCTTCATCAATTACGATCAGTTCATGAATCGCCATGCGTCCGCGGTAACCAGTATTGCGGCAGCGGTCACACCCGGCCCCAATCGTGACTTCTTCAATCGTCTGATTTCTTCTCTCAAATATATTTTTTTCGATAACTGTCGCTTTACGTGTATAGGCACAGTCTTTACATACCCGTTTTACGAGACGCTGAGCCATGATGCCACTTAAAGAAGACACGACCATATAGGGTTCCACACCCATGTCAAAGAGACGAGGTATCGCTTCGATGGCACTGTTCGTATGCAGGGTACTGAAAACCAAGTGACCCGTTAAAGACGCGCGGATACTGATTTCAGCCGTTTCTGTGTCTCGAATTTCACCCACCATGATAATATCCGGGTCTTGTCTCAAAATAGAGCGTAAACCAGCTGCAAAGGTCAAACCGATAGCTGCATTTACCTGCACCTGATTGATCCCTTCAAGCTGATACTCCACCGGATCTTCAACCGTGATGACATTACTTTCCGGACTGTTCAACTCGTTGATCGATCCGTATAAAGTTGAAGACTTTCCTGAACCTGTAGGACCTGTTAAGAGGATGAGTCCGGACGGCTGTCTGATCATTTCCTCAAAGTCTTTCAGTGTATCGTCCTGCAGACCGATATCGGCTACCTTATTAAATACGTTAGACATGTCCAGAATACGCATAACGACTTTCTCACCATACACAGTGGGTAATGTGGACACACGCAGGTTGACTCTTTTGTCCAGGACTTCGATACTGATTCGTCCGTCCTGCGGTAAACGCGTTTCCGTGATATTCAGTCCTGCCAATATCTTGATACGTGCCACAAGCGAATTCATCAATGATTTAGGGAGGGTTCGGTCACTTCTTAATATGCCATCGACACGGTACCTCACCGAAACAGCATTTTCACTCTGATCCAAGTGGATATCGGAAGCATGCATCGCTACGCCGGTTTCCAGCAACTGATCAAAAACACGAACAGCTGGAGCTTCTTCTCCTGCAATTTCTGCTTCAGACAAATCATTATTATCATATAAACGGTTAATCGTTTGCATGATATCATCCTTGGTTGCAATGGCCGGTTGCACGGTATAGCCAGTTGACAATTCAATATCTTCAATCGAATAGAAATCGAGAGGATCATACATCGCCACTGTCAGTTTGTCATCTTCTCTTCTGACAGGTAAGAGTAGATTGGATCGCGCAAAATCTTTTGAAACAAGATGGATCAGTGATTTATCAATATCATATTTAAATAATGAGACACTTTCCAATTTTAACTGTACTTCTAAAATATCGATCAGCTGCTTTTCTGTCATGTAGCCCTGTTCAACTAAAGCCTGTCCCAATTTTTGGTTATTTTTTTTATAATTCGTCGCTTCGATTATCTGCGCTTCAGTAACAAGGTTCGCATCTTTCAGTAAATCGCCTATTTTTTTCTTTTTATTCTGCATAATTTTTGCACTAACCTTTCTTTTATTCTATAGCTGGTTCTGCAGAAATCAATTCACTTGAATTAATTTCACCGGTTTCTGTACCTGTTTCAGTAGGTGCGCCAAACGGATAGTCTTCGTAATTATGCTCACTGTAGTTCACTTTCGCGTTATTATATATTGTTAAATTTTTAGCAATAACAGATCCATTTATTATCGCATTTTGATGAAACTCAATATTAGAAAAGGGTGCAAAGATTGTAGAACTTATAGCGCTGTTATTATTAATCGTAATAAAATTCTCACCACTTATAATAGCACCTTTAACTGTAAGATTATTATCGATTTGTAAATTACTTTTTTTCAGAAATAAAGACCCATTAAATTCTGCGTTGTTGGCAATAACAACTTCAGGATCACCTGAATAAAGGAAGTTAATTTGATTTGTATTCCCATCTTTGTTAATTTGTAAATTATTACTGTTAAAGTTAAGTATATTTGTTACATAGACGTTTAACTTTCCATCACCAACTACATTAATGTTGCCATTGACTAATAAATTATCAACGATTAAAAATAACGTTTTACCTTGAGTGTCTATCGATATATTAGAATTTATAGTCATACTAGATATAAACGTATTTTCAGAGATAACTAATGTCGATTCGCCATTATAAGACATGGTTTTAGAATGATTGGGCTGACTAGGAAAACTATTAATGACATTATCATAAGCAGACCAATCAATATTTCCCAGAATGAGTTTTTGGTTATTTTTTCCATTATGACTTACTCGGTAATAATCAATAAGTTGATTTTCATTTTCTAAATATATTAAGCCCGTAACGACCGAATTATTACGGAAGGTGACAGTTTCTCTAATTATTATAGCGGCATCTTTGGGTGGAATCGGTAAAGCATGAACTGTATCTCTACCCTTCTGGACCCAATTCACTTCTACACTCTTTGACACACTCCGTTTTTTACCAGCAACTTCACCAGTCGATATAATTTCATATATTACGGAGTCGGACTCTTCAACTTGATTTATAACTACTGTTACTGTTGGCTGATCACCAAATTGAGGCTCAAATGTGTACAATTTGTCTACATTCGAATTCATTTTTTTGGCAACTTCTATTGCAACACTGTTAACGTTTTGGAAAAAATTTGATTCATCTGATTCTTTATATACTTTTAATACATCTTTTTCCAATTCTTCAAAAGCGACATTAGCGCCTGCCTCCGCAATATAATAAGCGGAATTATCATCACGGTTAATGTCGCCTAATTTAAAACTGCCAATAGTAATAGCCCCCAATGAGGCTCCAAGTACAGATAACACCATTAATGTCATAAGCGCCAATATTAGTCCACTGCCTTCGTCTTTTTTCATAAATTCAACTAACTTTTTGACATGCATGGTTTCACCTCTTGAAGTATTTGGTTCTCTGATGTTTCTATTTTTCAACACCCGGTTCAGTGACGATTAATTCTCCACCACCGGAATCACTTCCATCACTTCCTGTGTCAGGTAATTTTAATGGAAAATTCTTTAAATAATGATCACTAAAATCCAATTTAAGATTATTAACTAGATAGACTTCATCGCCAATAATGATACCGCGAATATGATTATTGTTACTGCTATTACCTAGTGTGATTTTCGCATCAGGAGCAATTATAAGTGCGTCGAGAGTCACTCCTTTGCCTAAATCTACAATTGCTCCACCAGAGATAATTAAACCTTTTAAAACGGGCTTTTTATCTATCTCTAAATCTGCCTGATTCAAAAATAATGTACCATTGAAATTTGTTTCATTTATTTTTACTGAATTTACTCCTGAGTAAAATATTTGTAATTGATCAGCATTATTACCATAGTTAATATTCACATTTCCCATGGATAAAGAATTTTTAACAAAAACATTTACTTTGCCTCCACCATTTATTTGGAGATTGTGATTTAATGATAGATCATCAAAGACAAAAGTTTTAACTTCTCCATTTGTCTCAATCACGCTTGACCACTCATCGTTGGATGACGAGTCAGGAAAGTCAGGGAAACTTGCAAGTAACTCTCTGTAAACTCTCCAATCTAGCGGCGACTCTCTGTTTTCAACTACAATTTCGCTCTTATCTTCATTCAGCCATTTTACACTGTTTTCCTTGTCTGCATCAGGATGTAAGTAAACTTTTGCATTCATTACCACATTATTGCCTATAAATAGCTGAGCTTCTTCAGAATCAATATGCACTGCCCCTGTAAGCTCGACATTATTATCAATCGTCATTTTGGATTTAGCTACCGTGGTTGTAATATCTGGAAAGGAGGATCCTATTTCTCCATTTGATTTATCTATCCAAGTGACTGTGACATTTTTGTCTAGCGTTCTTTTTCGTTGTCCGATTGTTCCCACTGATTTGATTAGGTACTCACGAGATGATCCTAAACCACTCTTTTCAATCGTCACAGTCGCTTCAGGTAGTTCTCCAAACTGATTCTCAAAATAATACCTTCTGTATATAGTTGGTTCACTATTATTTTGAAGTTTAAATTCAAGTGATTCAAAAAAACTTGTTTCTGTAAAGCTATTGTTATATGTAGCATTCACTGTCGATTGAAGTTCGTCATAAGCTGCATTTGCGCCAGCTTCAGCAATATAATATGCAGAGTTATCATCACGATTTATATCTCCTAATTTGTAACTACCAATAGTAATAACCCCTAGAGAGGCTCCCAGGATAGATAAAACCATCAAAGTCATAAGTGCTAAAATCAGACCACTGCCCTCGTCCTTACTTATAAGTTTAACAAACTGTTTGACTTTCATGATTTTCACCTCCTGAAGTAGATGGTTGTTTGATACTGATTGAATTGATTTTGTTGGTTGCCTGTACTAAATAGGGTTACAGTTAAACCAATTTTTTCGTCTTTTTCATAAATCATATCAAACTGCGCGTCTCTTACTTTGTTGGATAACACTTCTGTATTTTTTCTTAACTCTGTATTGTTGTGACTGAATAGGATGACGTTATCGATAAGTATATTCCCGTTTTCACTGGTTACAGATGTGGCGTTTTGTTTTCTCATATCCCGAGATATAACAGATAAACTGTATGTTAAGTCGTTTGCTTGGCTAGCAGATTCTGTCTGATTGATAAACTGCCGCTGACCAAAGATGTGAACCGATCCGACAAGTATGATGACCACGGATAGGATTGCAATCGCAGCCAACAATTCAACTAGTGTTATGCCTTCTTCTTTTTTCCAGTTCATTTTATTATTCACTTTCTGAGGCAAAAGGCAATCGCGTTTCCATTTTCGCACGGGCTTTACTCCCTTCAGAGACAATGACAATTACTTGGTGTAATGAAGAATTTGTAACTTCATTAAATTCAGTTTCAATAGTATATCCTGATTGAGGTGATAACGTCTCAGCTTCAGCTTTAGCAGCATCTACAGTATATCCCTGCCTTGAATAATACGTAATTTCTTCCATGACTCCCTGCGCAATAAACGTCGCTTCATTGACTTCATTCGTCTGTTTATTGGTATTCGCTGCCTGAATGAAGAACGCCAGAAAAGAAGTGACAATAATTGACAAGATGGCAATGGCTGCGAGCAGTTCCACTAAGGTCACTCCATCTTCTTTATTCAAATTTTTGATAGAATATTTACTCGTCATAAGTTTACTTCCTTTTTAGCAACAGTGACTTTATTTCTTCCGTTTTGTTTGGAACCAATATACATGGCCCGGTCAGCTAAATTAATCAGTTCTTCAACTTCATCACAGGGAGCCGAACATGTTGCTACACCTAGACTAGCTGTGATAAAAATAAATTCCTGAAGGTTAGTTTGTATAGAATTTGAAATTTCAAACAGATTATTTTCTATAGTCTTGCGAATGTCTTCTGCAACAGCGTAACCATCTTCCTGATTATAGCCTGGCAGTAAAACAATAAACTCTTCTCCACCAAACCTTGCAATGTAGGCATCTTCATTGAGTTGTTTTCTCAATAGTTTTGCTAATTGTTTAAGAATTTCATTGCCCGCCTGGTGTCCATGAGTGTCATTCACTTTTTTGAACCGATCTAAGTCCAGCACTATTAAAGATAATTGATTAACTGACTCTTCGTCTTTTAATAATTGAAGATGCTTGGACAAGCCCTTTAAGTTTGGCAAATCTGTTAAGTAATCCTTTGCAACCGATTCTTCCAGTTGTTCGTAATGGTAAGCATTATCTAGCGCAATAGAGAAGTACTTATGAAAAACTTCCACAAGCGATACAATCATTTCATCATACATCGAGCGAGTTTTATGTGTAATTAATATTACTCCCTGGGTACGCTCTAACAATTTAATTGGTATAACAATAGCACTTTCCGCCTCATATAAAAGATCATTTGTACAGTATCCTTTCCATTCTTTGGCATCTGCATGTGAAATGATTTTATTGCTAGAAATCGCTTTCTTTAAAACCGATTGCTCTGAAAGCTTAAAAATGTCTTTTTTAGTACTAATGTTTCTCTTGTCAACTATAACTTTCTCTCGTTGAATCGTCTCTTCATTTTCTATTGAAAAATATGAAAGTGCATCAGCTGGAAAAATTTCCAATAAAGCATGAATAAACATATCGATAACGCTCTCTCTATTCTTTTTTGCATTTAATTCTTGAGTGAATTGGTTCATTTTCCTCAAATACTTATTATTCATTTTACTTTTATAGTAAAAGTTAGTCCATATAGTGACGGTCACAAAAGGAAGGGCTCCGATAATAATGCCCACTGATCCAGTCGTTTCATATAAATAAATGAGTATGTAGGACAATGGAACAACGAAAATAGTAATATAAAGTGAAAAAATGAGATTTTCATCAATTATTTTAATATTAGAGTTTCCGTAAAAATATTTATTTATTATACACATGGCCATTTGGTTGAAGATTATATGCGTTAACATATACATGGTTAAGGCAAGTAGTTCTGCAGTGACACTAAATAATTGATTTGTTAACATTATTGTTAAATAATAAAATCCAGCAGATATGATAGATAAAAAATTAAACATAAGTAAATTCAAAGGATAACGGTAATGCTGATCTAGTTTAATGTTTGATTTAATCATTAAAAAGACAATTGCAATAGAAGAAACTATCATTTCGGGAAATAGACCGAAAATAACTAAAACGGGTAAGGAAATGCCGTTAACTAAAAATAAAATAGAATCGTCTGTTTTTATTGGAAAAAGACCAACTAAAACCGCTAATGATAAAAAAACTGCATAATCTACATTTATAAATGGTGTAACATTAAGCTGAAAATAATATGCGGTATAAAAAAATGTTACTGCTATGGGAACATATAGATACCATATCGCTCTTTTCTTTTCTTTATTTACCATTTTTATAACCTCATTATTTAATTATTAAAATTTATATATATACATTACAAGTTTATAATTATAATCACAATAAGTCAATCGTCTAAAATTAGAAATAAATACACTACTTTCAAACCATCATTTAAAAAAAAATAAATCCATATTATATAAAGCGTTTACATAATATGGATGTGGATAAAAACCGTGAAGCATTATACTCCACGGTTTTTATCCAACATTAATTCAATGACTTTGTTTGCAGAAATTGGTTTACTGAAAAAATAACCCTGACCATATTCGCAATCATTTTCTTTTAAGAAAAGAGATTGTTCGATACTTTCAATGCCTTCAGCAACTGTTTTAAAATTCATACTCTTACTCATTTGTATGATTGTTTTGACTAGTGATGCAGTATTCTTCTTTGAAACAACATGATCGATAAAAGATTTATCGATCTTCACAGTATCGATGAACATATTGTTCAGTACACTTAATGAGGAATATCCCGTACCAAAATCATCGATAGCTACACCCACGCCTATATCATGCAATTCTTTGATTATTCTATTCGCGTAATCTACATTTTGCATAACACTCTCAGTAATTTCAACGATCAAGTAATGCTTTCTTAAATCATATAAGTCTAAGACATTCTGGACTCGGTCCACAAAATAAGGGTCTTCAAATTGCAATGTCGAAACATTCACAGCTACACTTAAAAGATTACCCTCTTCGTGCCACTCCTTGGCTTGTCTTACCGCCTCGTGAATGACCCAATAACCTATTTCATTGATCATACCTGATTCTTCCGCGATAGGAATGAATTCAGTCGGAGAAACCAAACCTAAAATAGAATGTTCCCAACGCAATAAAGCTTCAACGCCATAAATCTCTCCAGAAATCATTTTCACTTTAGGTTGATACAATAAATATAACTCATTATTGAGTATTGCTTCCTTCAAGCCGAACTCAATTCGTCTTTTTCTTTCAATAGCGGCTGCATCGTCAGTCATGAAAATGTGATAATTATTTTTTCCTGATTTCTTCACTTTATACATGGCAATTTCTGCTTGTTGCAGGAGCGCATCAATGTCTTGTGCTGTCTCTGGATAACGACTGATCCCAATACTTGCAGTAACGTAAAAAGTATAATCGTTGATTTTAAATGGTTTTGAAAATAAGGCTACAATATCTTTTGCAATTTCTTTAGTTTTCTGTTCAGTAATATTTTCTATCAGGATAAAGATTTCGTCTTCGCTGTCTCGAGCAATGATGGGGTCTTCTCCCAAAAGATTTCTCAGTCTTTGAGTGATTTTAATTAACACTTTATCACCCGCATTACGTCCATATAATTCATTTATGGTTCTAAAACGATCGATGTCCAATACAAAAACAGACATTTCGATTGTAGACTGTTCATTATAATACTGCGTCGTCTTTAATTCAAAATCATCATGAAGCTTCGTCCGGTTTGGTAGTTTGGTCAACATATCAAAATAAGTCACTTGATGTAATTTTATTTTGTGTTGCTCAACATCTCTTAGCAAAGCTTTTTCGGTATTGCTCAAAATTTTAAATTTATTGAATGTTTTTTTGAACCATCCTGAATTTTGGTTATCTCCAGTAAAATCTCTATCTCGACTATTATAGGATTCATCCACGATTGAAAAGATATAGCTTGGTGGACAAGTCTTTTTACTGATCAAATAAAGAAAGAGTATATATATACAGAAACCAATAATTTTCAAGCTATCGATTTCTAGTAAAGGGTGTATTTCTTCTACTAGTAGTGATGTCATATTACCTATTGCTCCTCACTATACACTAAGTTAATTTAAAGATGATTCTTTTACTGTGGGCATTATTTTTTTCCGAGAAAAATACCTATCTGTAATTCCTAATAATCATAAGAAGTAAGTTACAAATTAATGTTTTATTACATTTTCCAGTTCTACTATTTGTTTTGAAATGACATGTATCTCTTTGGAAATCGATGTTAAATCTGTATTAGTTGAACTGATTGAAGCTGAAATCTCTTCAGTTGTTGAGGCATTTTCTTCAGAAGAAGCTGAAAGGCTGTGCATGATTTCAATCAAATCATCTGTTTTAGCTTTCATTTTATCCCCTACTTTAGATACAAGCGTGATTACCTTTTCTAACGTGATCAAAGCCTCTGACAAGGATTCAAACTGGTTATTGGTGTCACCCAAACTAAGTTGCTGCTGACTAGTGATGCTACTTAAAGTGTTCACTGCTTTTACTGATCCTTGGGCTTGCAAAATAAGATTCTGGATCACATCAGCGATTTCTTCATTGAAACGAGACGATTTTTCGGCTAATTTTCTAATTTCTTCCGCAACCACCGCAAAACCTCTGCCTTCTTCCCCTGCTCTTGCTGCTTCAATAGAGGCATTTAAAGCAAGTAAGTTGGTTTGTTCCGAAATGTTAGCAATTTCAGCAGATGCTTTATTGATTTTTTCTACGGATACTGAAGTTGAGCGAATCATCGTTTCAATCTTTTCAACGTTCTCAATACTCATTTCCGTATTGTTAGTTAAAGACAGTAAGTTTGTCATACTGGACTCTCTTAAATTACTTGCAGAGTGTGTTTTATTCAATAGTTCAGTCATGTGTGAAGAATATCTACCCAACAATTCACCCAATTCCACAACTCGGTTCACACCATTTTCTGTATCTTCAGCTTGACTACTTGTAGAGCTTGCGATATCTTCAATAGCAATCTCTAATTCATTTGAAGCATGAACGATTGAAGCGCTGGAATCACCTAAAGCGTTTGAACTCGTATTTAATTGATTGATGGTTGCCTGGGCCGCTTTAATTATCTCTACTAATTCTTTTGACTGTATTTCTGATGTATCCGTAGTTGTTTCCATTTGATGAATCAACTTTTCACCATTAGAGGCAACGAACAAACCGGCAACTGCAGTGAATATGTATACCGTAAACATTATAATGATTTCCCGAGTATCATTTGCAGCTGTGGGATCAAAATATAAAATAGCACCAAGGTTGATTAATCCAAGTACACTCGCAATATAATATACTTTTTTATCTAAATATAAAAGAGATAAGAAAAGGAATAAAAATACTACAGTCCACACCATTTGTGATATAAGAGTAAGATTAATAATCATTGGTAGCGTGAACATTAAAGCCATAAGGATGTATTTAGATTCTTTTCTTTTGGATAAAAACCTATAAGCTAACAAAATAAAAACATTAATGAACGCTGTGAAGATTAAAAAACGATAGAAATTTCCAACAGGTATCAACTCAAAATAACTAAAAAGATAGACAATTGGATAAGCTGCTAATATCAGTGTCATAATTAAAAAGGTTAATATTTTTGATGCCTTTTGATTATATTTTTCTTTTAATGATTCCTGTGTAGGTGTATCTGTTTTATTACTAGAAAGACTCTCAGGTAGTATCGTTGTATCCATAATTTTCCTCCAGTCATATTATATAATTTATAATCGGTAATTATATAATGAAATTAAGTAGGAAATAACAAAAAACGCACATTTCTTTAAATGTGCGTTTCAAATGTTTCAGTCTTCTATCTGGCCTTGTTCTTTTCAATGATGGTCTTCACTTTCTCGTAATCTCTTTTGATGATATTCTGATCAAATGTCTCATTGAAATTTTTAGAGGTCATATTATATAAATATTCATTGTATTCATGAATAAAGCCCAAATTATCTTTATGCGCAGCGTAAGATATCGTTTTCAGTGCCTCAAAAAGCGCATGGACACCTGAAATATCTTTTTGCATATAAAAAACGAGCTGCCAATAACCCGAATGTAAATCCTCCGCAAAATCATTGTAGCGATAAAAGACACTCTTTACATATTCTTTATCTTTTTTGCCAGATTTTTTCTTTTCGTCCGTATCAGGATCTGCTTCCTTACTTTCTTCTTTATCATCAGAAGCTGTCTCGTTATTTTCTTCAGAAATAGTTTCTGTTGTGTCAGTTTCACCCTCGTCTAAATCTTCAGAAAAAACCCTTATCTTTTCATCTTCCTGATCAGCTTCATCTTCGTTGTCACTAGTTATGATTTCTGTTTTAAATTTTTTGTTATTATTTTTGTTATCAAGCCTTATTCCTTTTCCCTTCCATTTCAATTGCTTTTTAGAAGGCTTTTTTTTCGTTTCTTGGTTGTTTTCACTTTCTTCCTCTTCATCGTTATGAATAATCACGTATTTACCCGGTAATCCGGCCAATCTTTTTTCTAGCAAAGACTTATAGCGTAACACGTGGATAGCTGTATTTGGATCGTTAATACCTGGAGAGACAGCTCGCAAGGCTACTTCCGTGAGTTTTGTGCGTGCGTAATCAGGGTCATACATGGCCGATTTTTCAGATTCATAACTGAAACTCTTATTTACTTTTCTGGTAATCTCTTCCATTTTTTCTTCTAACTTCTTATTTGTTTTGATTTCCATGACCGGCTCACCAGCAGTTACAAAATAGCCTACACGAATATCGATAATAATATTGGCTTCATGTTCATCCGCTAACTTTTTCAACGCATCAAAATCAATGTGTTCAACGTAGGCACTTTTAGTTGCTTCGATATCATATGTATACATATAAGACATTTCCGGCAGATGCTTGATAGATGGAAAATCCTCAAATCTCACAATATAGTTATCATAAATATCCTGTGCTTCTTCATATAAACTATGGATCAATTTTTCGAGTTGCACATATTGAGAACTCGTATAGACGAATCGGGTAAACATAAACACTGAACTGAAAGCGTAAATCAAAGCGACGGTCGCAGAAATAACTAAAAATTCATCTTCCGAACTGCGCATAAAGAATAATGAAGATAAGCAATAAATAAACCCACCTAAAAAGATGCCTAAGGTTCGCATTGAGGTGCGGTTGAGTAAAAAGTTTTCAATGGCTCTCGGACTGAAATTTGAGGTATAGAGCGTAACGATCGTCAGCATTGTTGCAAAGGTAAAAGTTGCCACAGAAAAGAGTGATCCAGCTAATAGACTTAAAATTTCTCTTGCTAAGTCAACACTCGTTAAGGTCCATGTTGGAAGATATTCTACACCCATAAAAATTCGTGTATCAAAAAGAATGACTACAATAGCCAGAAAGAATGAAAAAAGCACGCTCCCGCCTAATGTAATCCAAATTTTTCTTTCTTCCATATTCAAATTCCATTTTTCAATCATCCCTATCCCTCCAGAGCATTTAAACATACTTTTATATGTTTTATTATGTATTAGTATACACGCCCTGTAAAAAAAATGCACTTCAGACAAGAGATATAAGGTATTGATTACTGTTAAGTAATCTATTCTGAAAGTCGAAGTTCGGAAAGTTCGATCGAATAATTAATCTGTTCAGACAATTTATCAAGTTCAATAATGAAAGGCTGGGACAGCAGTCCAAGCCTTTCATTATTGATCAGAGATTGGTTGGAAGGACTATCCGCTAGGTAAAGAGTCTGCATTATTTGTCATTAATACCTTTTAGTGCCAACTCGGTGGAAAAACATTTTCAGTTGACGTCAGCACCTTTATTAGTGACCACTGAGTTATCAAGATTTGTTCAGTTGATGTTAGTCACGTCTCTTAGTGACCGCTGAGCCGTCGGGTTTCGTACAGTGGGCGTTACAAAGGTCCTCTAGTGACCGCTCGCTTGGCAGAAGCTCTGCAGTAAGCGTTACTACAGGGTCATAGTGACCACTCAGTTCGTAGGGTTCCGTCAGTGGTTATCAGAGCGCTCCTGTAGTGCCTTCTCGGTCAGCGCAACTAGCTCCAGTGGGATTCAAAAAGATCCTTAGTTCCCACTCACCAGACAACTCCTCTCCGGTATGCATTATGAACATTCACTACTATCAACCCAAGAACTATTAGATTGTTAGTGGACGTTAGTGACGTCCACTTTCCTTTTAATTCTTTCCAGACAAAAAACAATCCTCATCCATCTTTATTAATACACACATCAGAGACTGAAAAAAATCTAGTCAAAAAAACACAAGCTTCATTTATCTCTTATCGAACGAGATATGAATGGAGCTTGTGTTTTTATCTGTTTTTACATATAAAATGGTCATGATTTCCCCAGTTTTTCAACTTATGTAATATTCTCCCATTTTATCACTCAAGATAAGCAATATATGGTTCTTGGAACGGTCGCTTTTGATTGCGCCATCATCCAATTCGATCATGCGAGAAGGCATATGATCAATCAAATCCAGTTCCTGCGTAGCCATAATGACGGTCGTTCCCAGCTTATTTATTTTATGTAGAAGATTGAGCATGTTTATTCTGGGTTTGGCATTCAAGTTTAAAGTGATTTCATCCACGATCAAAACACGCGGATCATTGACCATAGCCCGAGCAATCGCAATGCGTCTTCTCTCTTCAACAGAACAATCGGAGAGCGAATCCAACGCTTTGTATTTCAAACCGACCATAGCTAACGTTTCTAAAACACGCTGTTCCAATTTTTCGACCGGGTACTGTGTCACTTCCAGTACATAAGCGACGTTCTCATAAACCGTTTTATATTCAAGTAATTCATAATCTCGAAAAACGGCGCCCACTTGTCTTTTTAAAAGATACGTTTTATTTTTTTTTAAGCGTTTGAGGGCATACGATTGTACACCTACAAAACCTTTATCCGCATCGAGGTCTCCACACATCATTTTGAGAAAGGTTGTTTTCCCTGATTCAGAAGCGCCCGTTAAATAGATAAATTCGCCTTGTTCAATATCACAGCTTATATTTTTCAGTGTATAATCGTCCCATGTATCGTACTTATGGAAGACATTTTTTAGTCGAATCATGGTCTAACCTTCCTTGTCTTTGTCATTCTAATTGAATTGGTTGATCAATGAATAGATCTCATCTGTGCTTTGCATAACTTTTGAATTCAAAGAATAGGCTCGCTGTGACATCATCATATCGGTGATGCTCTGTGCTAGATCCACGGTAGACTCTTCCAGATAACCACTCGCAATGGCTCCGAATGCTTCAGGATCCTCAACTGAAGTCAGCAGTTGCGTCCCCTCGTTGACTCGGTACATATTGTCTCCCGCTTCAGTGATTGCTGTATGATGTGGCGGTAAATAAAGAGGTATTTGACCGACTGTATTTGTCTGGCCATTAGTCAATACATTAACGTCCCCAGACTTAGTAATGATCACGTCACCCTGGCCCCATTGATCGACGGGGACCGCATTGTTTAATTCCAAAACATCTCCACGGTCATTAACGATTTGGCCTTCTGTGCTCAAATGGAAAGCACCGTCACGTGTCAGCATCATTTCACCGTCAGCATTGGTCACGCCGAAAAAGCCATTGCCAGCAATCGCGAGGTGAAATGGATCACCGGTTTGTGTGAGTCCACCTTGAGAGAAATTGTTCTTACTTGAAGCCATCTTGACTCCGGCATTTAAACTCGGATTTCCTACTTCTTCTGACAGACGGACGTCATTCTCTGTGACGGCATTGTGCAACAATTCAGTAAACTGAACATCTTTATGCTTAAAGCCTATCGTACTGACATTAGCAATATTATGCGACACGTGATTGAGTTTGTGCTGAAGTGCTTGCAAAGCACTTTTAGATGTATTGTAAGGGATTCTCATTTTTTCACCTTTCCTATGTCCGTCCGACTTCTTGAGTCGCACGTTTTAGAGTTTCGTCCATCGATTGCAGGACACGCTGATTGGCTTCGAATTCTCTGGATATTTGTAGCATTTCGGTCATCACGTCTGCGATATCGACATTGGAAGATTCCACATAGCCTTGTTCGATTTGGAAACCGATACCGACAGGTACGCCATTACCACCTTGGAAAAGTGTACCGCCTGCACTCGTTAGATCAGCGGGATTTTCAAATTGCGTTAAGTATAGGAATTGAGAGTCATCCGTGTTCGTACGGACGAAACCAAATGAATCGATCGCAAATGACTCTTCATTATCAGTCCCTACGTTGATAGGCGCGATCCCGCCACCGTCTTCGATACCTAATACTTGAAACCCTTCCTGAGTGACCAGTTCACCTTGCTCGTTGACAGAAAAGTTGCCGTTACGCGTATAGAATAGTTCCCCGGCATCATTTTGAACAGTGAACATGGCATCGCCATTAATGGCCATATCTGTGCTGTTTTCTGTCAGTTTCAACCCGCCGGCTGAAAAGTTTCTTACAGCTTCATCAAGCTGATTACCAAACGTCAACTGCCCAATATCATTTCGTTGATTTCCTTGCAAACGTTTTGTGTAATTATGTATATCCACTTGATTGGTCGTGCTTGTCAGCAACTGTTGTGACTTGTAGCCTGGCGTCATGGTATTGGCCGCATTCGTAGCCAGATTTTTTTGCTTTTCTGTCAACACGTTAAAACTATTCGATAATGTATTTAATCCTCTAATCATTGTCATACACCTTTCCTAGAGACTCTCTTAATTTGAGTAACGCTTTACCATGGATTTGAGAAACTCTTGGTGTCGAAATGTCATAAATATAGGCCACTTCTTTCATGCTTAATTCCTCAAAGTAAATTAGTTGGAGGATCTGCTGTTCTCTTTCTGGTAATTTGGTGATGGCTTGTTTCATATAATTCAGCTGTTCTTTTTTTATCACACTGGTTTCTGTGTCCGGAGCTGAATCGTTTGTCATCACTTCTATAAGATTGGTTTCATTGGTGGAATCCTCGAACAAGATAGAATCCAGTGAAACATCCGCCAGTTGATGGACGGTCTCATATACTTTTTTCAGTTCTTTATCTGTCATCTCTAAATATCGGCATAATTCCTTGTCTGTAGGTGTTCGAAGTAACTGCTGCTGCAATTTGCTGACCGCGTCATAATAGTTATTGACCGCTTTGATTTTACCGCGAGAAACACGAGACGTTTTTCTGATCTCATCGATGATGGCGCCTTTGATTCGCATATAAGCATAATTTATAAACGGGACATTTAAAGAAACATCATATTTTTCAATGGCTTTCATCAGACCAATGACGCCGATGTTGACGAGGTCTTCGTGTTCATAATCTTTATTATTGATTTTCAAACCATGCACAACTTTATGAATTAATGGCATATATTGAATCACTGTCTCGTTTCGTTGTTTTTCTTCCACTTTTATCCCCCCACTCTAGTTCATCGTGACCGTTCCGACGCTTTCAATCGCACTGTCATTAGGAATTTCATTTAATGATAGAACTGCTAACTCTGGAAAATTAAACGACAAAAGATTTTTCATGGCTGGTCTGATCTTAGGTGCTGTCAACAGAACAAATGGAAGCCCCTGCGACGACAATATCGCGCTTTGCTGGTTGATACTGTCAAACAAACGATTCACTTCTTGCGGTTGAAGGACGGGAATAGATCCTTGCGTTGACTTTTGAATGCTCGAGCTTACGCGTTCTTCAACATCTGGATGAACCGCCAAGACATTCAAGGTACCTTCATCATCTATGTGTTCTTTTACAATGGTTCGTTTGAGTGCTTGTCTCACGTATTCTGTTAAAGTTTCATGATCTTTCGTTGTATTCCCGTAATCGGCGAGTGTCTCTAGGATCGTCACCAAATCTGTGATTGGCACGTATTCTCTCAATAAACGCTGCAGAACTTTCTGTACGTCCCCAAGCTGCAGGATGTCAGGAATCAGTTCTTCGATAACCACGTTGTAGTCACCTTTCAGTCCTTCAAGCAATTCTTTTACTTCTTGACGACCCAGTAGCTCATCTGCGTTTGTTTTCATTATTTCTTTCACGTGTGTAACCAAGACAGTAAGCGGATCGACAACGGTATAATCGTTCAGTTCGGCGATTTCTTTATTACGGTCATTGACCCACAAGGCATCGAGGCCGAAAGCCGGTTCTTTAGCATCGATTCCTTCAATCTCTCCTTCAATACCACCGGGTTCAACGACCAAGAACTTATCTGGATACAACGTTCCGGAAGCAACTTGGTTTCCTTTTATTTTGATCACATAATCATACTGACTCATTTGAAGATTATCTCTGATACGGATTGGATTAAGTAGAATACCCATTTCATAAGACAACTGCTTTCTTATTGCTGCAATCTGATTCGTCAAATTAGATTCTTGTTCTTCACTTGCTAGAGGGATCAATCCATAACCCAACTCAACAGCAATTCTATCGACCTGGAACTGTGATGCTGTTTCTTCAACAGGTGCCCTTTCTTGTTTCATGGCTGACTGTCTTTGATCGTCCATTTCTTCCTGATTCGATGTCTTTTGACTTTCACTGACTAAGTAACCGGCAACGACTAGCCCGGTCGCTAACAAGATAAAAGGAAAGAATGGAAAACCAGGAACGAGTGCGAAAACTGTTAATAAGGTTGCAACTATGTACATAACTTGTGGTGTATGGAACAATTCTCCACCAATGGTATCTCCGAAACCTTTTTCATTGGCTGTTCGGGTAACTAAAATACCTGAAGCAACTGAAATCAATAAAGATGGAATCTGACTGACCAAACCATCACCGATCGTCAATCGACCGAAGTGGCTCAAAGCTTCACCGACAGAGTAATCTCCCTGTAAGGAATGGATAGCGATACCACCCACTAAGTTTATCAGGGTGATGATAATCCCGGCAATGGCATCACCTTTGACGAACTTGCTGGCCCCATCCATCGCGCCATAGAAATTCGCTTCTTTTTCAAGGTTCGAACGTCGCAATTTCGCAAAGTCTTCTGTGATCAAGCCACTATTCAGATCAGCATCAATGGCCATTTGTTTACCAGGCATGGCATCTAGTGTAAAGCGAGCGGAAACTTCAGCAACACGACTCGATCCGTTGGTTACAACAAGTATCTGAACGATGACTATAATAACGAATAATACGGCCCCTACTACATAGTTGTTGCCAGCAACGAAACTACCGAATGCATCGATCACTCTGCCGGCATCCCCCTGACTTAAAATCAGCCGGGTCGAACTAATATTCAAACCCAAACGAATCATTGTTGTAACTAACAATAATGTAGGAAAACTTAAGAATTCCAACACAGAATGGGTGAATAAAGTAAGGACAAGTATCGTTATGGCTAATGAGATATTTAGAACCAAAAGAAAATCGAGTATAAACGTAGGCATCGGTATGATGATAATACCGATGATAGATACAACAACAAACGCAATGATAATATTTAGAGCATTAGCTAAAGAGGTCGACTTAGTTTTAACAGTTGAATTATTCACTTTTTCGCCATCCTTTCATTCAGATTTTATTCTTTTTACTTTGTTCAGCTTGGAAAATCAGTGCCAGTATTTCTGCAATGGCTTCATACATATCTGTTGGAATTGGATCCATAGGTTCGACCACTTCATACATGGCTCTCGCTAGCTGTTTGTTTTCAATAATAGGAATATTCTCTTCTCTTGCCATTCCTTTCATTCTTAAGGCTACGTGATCCTGTCCTTTTACTAAGACAATTGGAACCTGATCTTTACTTTGGTCATAACGAATCGCTATCGCAAAGTGGGTAGGGTTGGTGATCAAGACCGTTGAATCCAGGACATCTTTTATATTCCCCGCTAGCATGTTTCTGTATAAGGCCTTTCTTTGCGATTTAACTTGCGGATCGCCTTCCATTTCTTTGTATTCATCTTTAATGTCCTGCATAGACATCATCAATTTTTTCTTGTGCTCATAACGTTGAAAGAAATAGTCAGCAATGCCTAATATGGCTAAAAACAGCGCTAACCTGAAGGCTAAAGTTGAAACAAGCTCGATCACAAGCGGGAAGATGGCATACAATCCGACTCGTCCGGATTGTAAAATGATATCGGCAGACTGCCATAAGGTATAAAGTGTAAAGCCGACGACGATGAATAGTTTCATCAGATTTTTTGCTAATCCAAACAGTGCTTTTTTACCAAAAATGTTCTTGAAACCGCTCACCGGATTGATTTTACTGAAACTCGGTTTCATCGACTCTGTCGTAAAGAGAAAGCCGACCTGAACGAGGTTTCCGACAACACCTGTAAAGAAAGCGATGATCAAAAAGGGAGCGGCTAAAACAATAAACCAGATAATGGCATTCATACCTATTTGAGATAATTCGCGAATAGAAGACATAGGGTCCGGGCCAAAACTAAGGGACTGCCTCAAAAAAACAAAGGTACGTTCTAAAACATAAGAAGCTAATGCCGTTAAACTTAAAGCGAAAAAACCAAAAGATAAGGCTGAGGATAAATCCTGACTCTTAGGTACTTGACCTTTTCTCCTCGCTTCTCTCAGTTTCTTGGGCGTGGGTTTTTCTGTTTTTCCATCTTTTTCAGACATCAGACGTTCACCCCCTTAGAAGTCACATTAATCAGTTAATTTTGTAAGCCGTATAACCATTCATTCATAAACTTGATCATATCAGGAAAGACATCCCCTATATTTCTCATGAGTAAGGATAGAAAGAAAAACATAAAAATCAGACTAACCATGATCTTCATTGGCATCCCAAGGATCAATACATTTATCTGCGGCACGGTTCGTGAGATCAACGCTAACGTTAATTCAGACAAGATAGCGACGATAATGAGCGGTATTGCTAATTGCACTGCCGTCGCAAACATGTGCCCGAATAACTGTATCATACCTTCTACTCCGAAATGATTGAAAGATAGTTGTTCTAAAGGTGCCCACTCGAATGACTTCACTAAACTACGGATCACCTGGTGATGTATATTGGCTATGAAGAAGATCATCATCGATATCCAGTAATACACTCTGCCATAGAAAGAAGCATTCACGCCTAAAGCCGGGTCATATATTTGTCCCATTGAAAAACCAACTTGAAAATCGACAAACGCTCCGGCAATCTCAAATGCCGTAAAGAATAGTAAAGTTATGTATCCGAGAGCTAAACCTATAAGGACTTCCTTAACAGCTATCATCAAGAATAAAACGATGGATAGTTCGACATCAAAGGCATTGACAGTTCCCATAACGGGTAAGGCCAAACCAACTGATAAAGCGATCTTGCTAGCCGCAGGAAATGATTTATGTGAGAATCCGGGACTTACAGTAACAAAGACCGTTAGTCTGATCAAGATTAATAGAAACTGCTGTATTTCATTCGTCATTTCATCACAATCCTGCGATGATTGAAAACATGCGTTCAGTAAAGGCAATCAGTGTATTCAACATGAAATTGCCTAACAGAACTAAAGTTAACAGTATGGAAAACAGTTTAGGTACAAAACTTAGGGTCTGTTCTTGAATTTGGGTAGTCGCTTGAAATATGCTTATAACAAGACCGATAACCAAAGCAATTATGAGAACAGGTCCTCCCACTCGAATCAATACCATGAATGCATCTTGTAAAACATCTAAAATATTTTGTGTTGACATCCTCTAGTCCTTTCTAATAAAAGCTTCCGATTAGTGATTCGACGACCAGATACCAGCCATCAACCATAACGAACAGGAGCAATTTAAACGGTAACGATATCATCACGGGTGACAGCATGAACATTCCCATAGACATCAAGATACTCGCTACCACAATGTCAATAACCAGGAATGGTATGAATATAAGAAACCCTATCGTGAAGGCAGTACGCAATTCACTGATTGCAAAGGCTGGGATCACGGTAAATAAAGATAAGTCATTCGGTTCATCTGGAAATGATTCTCCACCCAATTCAACAAACAATTCTAAATCTGTTGTCCGTGTCTGTTCAAGCATAAATCCCTTGATCGGCACTTCTGCTCGTGCAAAGGATTCTTCTCTTGTGATTTCTCCTGCTAGCATCGGTTGCAGCGCCTCATCGTTGACTTCCTGATAAATAGGTCGCATGACGAACAAGGACAAAAACAAAGCCAGACCGATCAACACTTGATTAGGTGGGCTTTGCTGCGTTCCCAACGCATTACGCGTAAAGGATAAAACAACAACGGTTCGCGTGAAACTGGACGTTAAGACTAGAAACGAAGGAACAAGTGCAATGACGAACAACATTAGATACAGGTTAACGGCTTCTGACGAGTCACCTCCGAGAGATAACGCATCCACTAAATTCTCTGTCATCCTCTATGTGTTCCTTTCTTTACGTCGTTCTTCAAAATGGTGTGCTTTATGTATGATTTTATCTCTTATCTTTTTCATTTGTTCAGAATAAGGAGATAATTTATTTGCCATCTCCCTGGATTGTCTACTCTGAATCAAGCGTTTCTGTATCGCTTCTTTTTCTTCCTGTGTGAACGTTCTAATCACTTCGCTCTTTGTATCCGAGATACTCATCAATAAGTATTCCGATTCAACTTGCACAATACATAGTGAAGAAGATTTAGAAACTGGGACGCGCTCAATGACTTTAATGACTTCACTCGTACTGCGAGAAAAATTATTCAGTTTTTTAAGTAAAAAATTAGCAAGCAAAACAGTCGTTCCTAAAGCAAGAAGCATCTGTCCGATATCAGCAAATCCCATTTTCTCAATCCTTTCTTCTATTTTTGCAATAAAATATCCGTAATATAAACGTCTTCAACTATCTCAGCATCTAAGGCCTGATTGATTTTCGCCTTTATTTCATTTTTGATCAAAAAATGGCCTTCTGCTTCATCAAACATTGATTCTGCGCTTTGGTTGGAAACAGTGTGGATAACTGCGTCTCTCACTTTGGCAATTTCAGTGCCGATGATCTCATTTGCATCTTCATTTAAGCTTGTGACTGTTATCTCCATTCTTACAACCGGTTGATTTTTAGCTGATTCACTGTTCAAATTAACTAAAAATTCATCCAATGGAATGGAACTTTCAGAGGCTTCTGCTTCTGAAGTGAACCGAGAAATGAATGTCTCATCTTCAGGCCCTGAGAAAAAGAATACCCCAATACCTACTCCAGCAAACACTAATGTCATAACTAGGCCGCTGATTAAAAGTATTTTTGATACTTTTATTTTAGAACGCTTCTTTTCATCTTTCTGAGCCATTCGTGTCTTCCTTTCTATGTTCATGAACTATGATAATATTCACTCTTCTGTTCTGTGAGCGATTCTCCGGTGAATCGTTGGGGACGACTGGACGGTGCTCGCCATATCCTCTAGCGGATAATCGGTCAGGTTCCACGCCATGAGACTCACTTAAATAGCGAAGCACGGACACCGCCCGCTCAATGGACAACTCCCAATTCGATGGGAATCGTCTTGAACTCATGGGTATATTGTCAGTATACCCTTCAACAATTATTTCATTATCAAACAGTTCAAACAATCCGGCTAATGAACCAATTGTTTCTCTTCCAATCATTTTTAAAGTAGCACTCCCTGAATCAAAAAGAATGGCTTCTTGAATATCTATGTAAACACCTTCCTGATCACGAGAGAGAGTTATATCTGTTTCCAAACCTTCAATCTCCAAATAATTGGTAACGGTTTGATACAATTCATGAACTTCTTCAGGTATGCTATCTTCCATCATAACGGAATCCTCTACTCCTAAATCTTCTGGTTCCACATCATCAAACTCACTTAAATCTTCGAACTCATAGTCTTCTAATGCATTACCACTGTTATCCAGTATTGCATCACTGCTGCTGCCAATTAAAGCCATGCGTAAAGATTCAGCGACTTCTTTAAAACGTTCTTCACTTACTACCGACATCGAGAAGAGTAAAATGAAAAAAGTAAGGAGTAAAGACATTAAATCAGAATAAGTGGTCATCCAAGCAGGAGCCCCTGTTTGTTTAGCTTTTTTTCTTTGTCTAGCCATGATACTCTCCTAACTATGAAAACTCTTCTGCAACTTTTACTGCTTTATTATTCGCTTTTGATGATACTTTTTTATCTGAGTTAGACATGAAACTTTGTAGCTTCTGTTCCATGATTCTTGGGTTATCTCCTCGTTGTAAAGCAAGAATACCTTCGATGATCATTTCATTTGTTTTCAATTCATTGGCCGTTTGCATTTCCAAATTTTTGGCAATGGGTAAAAATACCATATTGGCTAAAAAACTTCCATAAAATGTGGTAAGCAATGCCGTGGCCATCCCGGTACCAATCAATGAAGGGTCTTGTAAATCTCCCAGCATGGCAATCAGTCCAATCAATGTTCCAATCATCCCAAAAGCGGGTGCAAATTCTCCCCATTTCAAGAAGACTTCTTGACCAATAGAATGGCGATCTTCCGTTTGAACTAATTCGACATTCAATATTTCTTCGATGGTATTTACATCTGTTCCATCCACAACCATTTCCAATCCGTATACCAGTACCGAATTGTCCAACTCTTGAATATCTGCTTCGATAGCTAATATACCCTCGGTCCGACTTTTCTTGGCTAGTGTCGTTAATGTTTCCAGCAAAGTTACTCGGTCATCATCTGGTGTGAACATCAATTTTTTGATTAAGGCTGGCACTTTTTTTAACGTATTTAGTGGGAAACTGATAAGGATAGCTGAAAAGGACCCGAACAGTGTAATAATCAAGGATGGTGCGTCAAAGTAATTGATCAATGAACTATTTTGCGACATTGCTGCGAGGATCAATCCAATACCGACCACTAATCCAATAGCTGGCAATAAATTTCGTTTCACTTCTTACACTCCCGTCGATGATCGATAGATTTTCTGTTTATAAACGATAACTTTTTCGGCTATCTCTGCCGGCGTTTCCATGACACGAATGGTCTTATAATCAACTAAGGTGATCAACGTATCATATTCACGTTCCATTTTTAGAATTAAATCATTATTCAAATAAAATTCTTTGCCTGAAACCGTTCGTAATGCAATCATGACAAACCTCTTTCTAGTCTAAAATTGGTTAAAAGCTGAGCAATGTGTTACTTCATACTCAGCTGATCTCCGACTAATTATCGTTTAAGATTGATTAATTCCTGCAGCATTTCGTCTGATGTTGTGATACTTCGTGAATTAGCTTGGTAAGCTCTTGTTGTTACAATCATTTCAGTGAATTCTGTAGCTAAATCAACGTTTGACATTTCCGTAAAACCTGAACGAATCGTTCCGTAACCATCATCAGTTGGTCCACCTTCAATTGGATCACCAGAGTTGGCAGAGGCATTGTATAAGTTTTCGCCAGCTTTTTCCAAACCATCCGCATTCGCAAAATTAGCTAAAGCCACACGACCGATGACATAAGCATTCCCGTCGCTGTATGTACCTATAATCGTTCCGGTATTGTCAATATTGTAGGCTTGTAATTGAGAATCATTTACTTCTTGTGGAATTGATAAAGGTTGTAGAACCTGGTTATCGGCAATATCAGTATTAATACCTTCAGGTTGAGGTGGATTGATAGCTATACCCATCACTCGTGAACCGTTTGATGTAGTTAGGTTACCTGCGAAATCAGTATAAAAACCTCCATCACGTGTGTATTGCATGGTGCCGGCAGGGTTACCATCCTGGCTGACAATAAAGAACGAGCTGTCGCCATTTTGAATCCCAAAGTCTAATGCACGTCCGGTAAATTGGAGCGAACCACCCTGCATCATCATATCTGTTCCACTAACCTGTGTACCAAGACCAACTTGCTGGGCGTTGATTCCGCCGCGACCGTTATTGTTCGGTCCTTGTGCGTTAGTATCCATCTGAGAAATCATATCCTGGAAACGGACACGTTGAGATTTAAAACCTGTTGTATTGACGTTCGCAATGTTATTGGCGATCACATCCATTTTTGTTTGCTGACCTTTCATACCTGTGATACCTGAGTACAATGAATTTAACATTTTTTTTCCTCCTATAGTTAACGTTTCTGAATCGATCGGTCATCAGAAAAAAGTCTCTTCTCAGTCCAACTTTTACGTTACCTTTATCTTTTCTGGTTTATTTGTATGGCACTGTCAATATTTGTTACCTCGGACATCTCTGTCGATTTCAAAGCAGTGATCACTGTTTTATTTTTTATACTGGCAATCAGGGCCAAATCATCGTATAAAATCAATGAATTTTCAGAACCTTTTGCTTCGAGCGTTTCTACCGCTTCTTCTAAACGCTGCATGTCTGTATAACTTAATGTAAAGCCGTGCTGATCTAAACGTTTTTGCGCATGATTGGAAAAAGTAACAGTCGTTGTTTTCTTTTCCGGTACTATCAGCGCTTCCTGCATAAACGATTTAAAAGTTCTGTCGATTGTCGCTTGTTTAGTCTCTTTAGTTTTCACTTGAGATACTTGAGGCGGGACGCCATGAATGTTTTGCAACATCTTATTCGCTCACCTCAACCACATCGTTTAATTGATACGTCTTACCATTTACTTGTATTGTCGCATACCCATTATCAAAACGTACTTTTTCAACAGGTCCTGTGATCAACTGTGCTTCTTCAGATGCTAACGTGACGTTTTTACCAACGAGTCCTAGTGCTTGCTGCTGCTGGGACATTAAAACTGTTGTCTGCATGGAACTATTCAAATCTTCCATGGCATTCAACATACCGAACTGGACCATTTGACCGATATAGTCGGTTTCAGAACCACCGCCGCTGCCTTGTCCATCAAAGGAAGGCATACTCATCGCACTCGAAATGATTTGTAGAAACTGTTCCATATCCAGATCCGAATTTTTCTTTGTCTCTTCTTCTGGTTGAATCGCACTTAGTGACCCGATCAACATGTTATTTGGTATATTCACTCCTATTACTCCTTTCTTTTAGACATAGACATTTATGCCGTCTTTATTGGTCGATCTTGTTTCAGGCATTTGTTCATCATTTTCAGCCAAGGTTAAATCATGATCTTCTGAAAGTGACTGTTTCTGTGAATCCTGTTCAGACTGAGAAGGGTTTTCTGAAAAAGAAAAATTACCTTGCTGCTGAGTAGCCGGCTGACTGGTGGTAAAGTCAAAAGCTTTGATCGTCAGTCCTTTTGATTCTAAGGGCAGTTTCAGATCCAACCATTCGCCTTCCATCCATTTTCTGGTTTCATCAGACTGGAACGTTAACTTGCCGCTTAATCCTTCTTCGTTTAGAGATAGTTCGATCGTTACTTTTCCAAGCGTTTCTGGTGACAAATGCAGGGTTGTCTTATAGGTTTTTAGACCTTCTCTATTTTCTGCGAAACTTGCTACCATATCTTGAACAAGATTTACGCTCTGCTCTTTTGGAACAGGGACGCTAGCCTCTGTATTGCTTTTAGCTACTATTTGACTGCTTTCTTTTGATGATTGATTACTCATTTGACGAAGCATGGACACAAAATCATAATCAGTGTCTGCTTGTGTCATTTCTTTTTTTACAGTATGAACTGAAACTAAATTTTCAGTGACTTCAGACTCCACATCAGTCATCTGCAACTCTGTAGATCTATTCATATCCACTGTTTGAGCTGATTCATCTTTATGTGGTGTATTCACCGGAGTCTGATTCAGCGTCTTATGAGTTTCACCTCGTTCTTCGTTCAGTTGCTTCAGTGAAAAAGCACCTTTCACTGCTGACCGCATGATCTCTTCGATTTCAAGTCGATTTGCAGATTTCTGATCAGTTTCCTGTTCAGTATTCAACGCTACCTTTAATGAAGTAACTATTTTTTGAAGTGTTTCAGGATCGATTGGTTCGAACTTGCCCATTTTCAGTATTTCTTTGATAGCAGGTGACAGTTCCAGCTCATTCGATTTAGTGGCTTCATTAAATTCCGTAGACTCCATCATTTCACTGATTTCTTTGACTAATGTAGAGTGTAAGTTGGCGTCAAGAGTCTGAGTGAATTCAGATACAGCAGTTCCTATTTCTGTTTGAATCTGAGGTACTACTTCAGTTAAGGGTTTGGTGTCATCTAAACTTTCATCACTAGTCTGTTTTCCCTGCATTTCACTCATATCCGATTGGTTTTTTGCGAACAAATTGCTTTCATTATCAGATGGTTCATTATGTAGAATGAAAGTTTGTTCCTCACTGGATAGGTCGTTTGTAGTATCAGCTGTTAACTGTTGTGAGATCGACTCAATCGAGATATATGTTCCGTTCGTAAGGCTAGTAAGTGATTCTTCTTCAAGCGTTTGATTCAAGTCATTCACTTCAGCGTCCAGTTTTAAGAATGGATTGATCAAACTGAAAGTTACAAATTCTATTTCCTGTTGAATTTCTTCTAATTCCTGCAACTCATTATTGAGTCGTTCTGATTCAGAATCATCAGTTGCCAAATCTTTTTTAGCTGATGAGTTATAATATTTCTCGAATTCTTCTGAAAAAGACTTTCTATCAATTTGTTTTGGCTTACCTTTATTCGATACGACATCTACTGATTGGTTAACTTGGGCGACGTTCATTGTGTTTTCACCCCCTTTCAAGTAATAATGGCATTAATAAATTGAAGGACGCCCGAAACTAAGCGTTGAAATTTCATCAAGCTGAGTTTGTTCCTGTTTCTTAACTGTGTCCTGGTGACGGGTGCGTTCTTTTTCTTCCAGTTTTTGCATCACTTTTTTGTCTTTGTGAGCGACTTGTAGTTCTATGCGTGCTTGCTCCAGTTCTTTGTCAGCCTTTTGAACGGTCAAACGCTGGCGTATGATCTTCTCGTCGATTAAATCTCGGTACAAGTGATGTCGTTTAAGGTGATCGATCGTTGAATGAAATAATTGCTCACTCTTTAATTTTCTGCTTTCAGAAATGATGCGATTCAATTTATCGTTTTCATTCTTAACTTTTTCTATCTTTTCTTTCACCATAAGCTGAGCAACATCTTCCAAATCTTCACGCCAATCCAACACTTTTTCCATTGAAAAACGATACTCTTGCATTTAACATTCTCCTTACCTTAATGACTGGTTAGAAAATACAGCTTTTAATTCTTGAATCGTCTCTTCACAAGTATATGATTCAGTTGTTTTCTGTTTCAAAAACGATTTGATCGGATGATTCAACCGGATCGCCTGATCGATCAGCGGGTTCGTTCCCTGCTGATAAGCGCCCACATCAATCAAGTCTTTTGATTCTTTATATGTAGCTAGATTTTCTCTTAGTTTACCGGCCCATTCATCATGGTCTTCAGTCACTAAATCTTTCATCAGACGACTTAAACTATTTTGAATATCAATGGCCGGATAATGGTTTTCTGAAGCAATTTTTCTGGACAGTATGATATGTCCATCGAGTATTCCGCGAACAGCATCTGCAATCGGTTCGTTCATATCATCACCTTCAACTAAAACCGTATAAAAAGCAGTGATTGAACCCTTTTCGGTTTTCCCGCTGCGTTCCAACAGTTTCGGTAAAACGGTGAAAACAGATGGTGTATAGCCTTTAGTGGTCGGTGGTTCGCCTGTGGCTAGGCCGATTTCTCGCTGAGCCATCGCCACACGTGTGACCGAATCCATCATGAGCACCACTTTTTTACCTTGGTCTCTAAAGAACTCTGCTATGGCAGTTGCAACGTATGCGCCTTTCAAGCGGACTAAGGGCGGCTGATCAGATGTCGCACAAACAACTACCGATTTTTTGTAGCCTTCTTCACCTAAATCGTTCTCAATAAACTCTAGAACCTCTCGTCCACGTTCACCGATCAAGCCGATAACAATGATATCTGCATCACTGTAACGAGCCATCATACCAAGCAAGGTTGATTTCCCAACACCGGAACCAGCAAAAATGCCCATTCGTTGTCCTTCACCAACTGTCAATAAACCGTCAACAGCTTTTACGCCAGTCTGCAAGATCGTGTCTATTTTGGGTCGTTTGAATGGGTCGGGTGCCGCCCGGTGAACATCAAACGTTTTCGAATTCTTCAGTGCTTTCTCACTCATTGGTCGGCCTAAGCCGTCAAAGGTTTTACCCAGCATGTCATCACTGATTTCAACTTTCAACGCTTTGCCTGTCGGATAAACCAGACAACCCGGTCCGATACCTTCCAGATCATCCAGTGGCATCAGTAATACGGTCTCTCCAACAAAACCAACGACCTCACTTAGCACCGATTTGGACCGTGATTTGATTGCAATCTCGCATACTTCACCGATAAAGGCATCAAGACCATCGACTTTGATGATCAGCCCAATGACTTGACTCACTTTACCGTGCTTCAACGTTATCGACTTGGTATTCAGTGTTTCATGATAAAGATCAAACGGTATATTTATCATCTACATCTCACGTTCTCTTTCTATCATTTCCTCAATCATAGCAGTGAGCTGTTTTCTCACTTGCACATCCACGACTTTATGGGCACTCTCGATCACACACCCATAGTGCTCGACATTATCATCTTGTAACACGATAAAGCGGACACCCGGATACATTTTTTCCAAAGCTGGTACTTGTTCCCTCAATTTTTGACGCTTAGAAGAATGGACCGTCAAACTAACGTAATCTTCTTTACGATCGAGTTGATGCAAGATAGGATGGACCAGTTCCATAATGTCATTTGGTAATAAATCCAGTTGTTCATGTACGATTTTTTCTGCCATATGAACAGCTAACGATAATATACTATCTTTCTTTTCTTCAATATAGCTTGAGATATCGCGCTGCGCATCACTTATTGACTCTTGAGCGACTTTGATCAAGCGCTCGCTTTCTTTTTTTCCAGTACTAAAGCCTTTTTCTTTCCCTTGATTGAATCCGGTTTCGAATCCAGCTTGCTTGCCTTCATCAAATGCACGCTCATAAGCTTCTTTTTTGAGTAGTTCAACTTCCTGCATCGCATCTTCAATCATTTGTTCTTTTTCAGTTAAAGCTTTCTCGATCAACTGGGCACTTTTATATTTCGCCTGTTCGAGTTCATCTCTGGCTTCTTCATTTTCTTCTATATAATTGTCTACATCTTCTTCTTGCACCTCGTAGTCGGTAGCAATCACCCAATCATGAGAGTCTTGTGAAGTGGCTTGGATCGATTTGATAAGTCTACTCGATAATAGCATCTTGATCGCCCCTCATAATGTAAATTTCTCCAAGCTCGTCTAAACGTCTGATTGCAGTAACCACATTTTGCTGAGCTTCTTCTACAGCTGATAAACGTGCAGGACCAAGATATTGTATATCTTCTTTGAGTGTGTCAACGGCTCTAGAAGAAAGGTTGTTATAGATAAAGTCACGCAACTCGTCGGAAACGCCTTTGAGCGCCAATACCAAATCGTCGTGATTGACTTCGCGCAAGACTTTCTGCACATCGCTCTTTTGAAGTGATACAATATCTTCGAACGTAAAGAGACTAGCTTTAACTTCTTCAGCAAGGTCCGGTTGTTTCTGTTCCAGCTCACTGACAATAGCTTTTTCAGTAGTACGTCCGACTTGGTTTAAAATTTCAACCAGGGTCAAGACGCCACCGACATTTTCAGTGTCATTTTCGATATATGTAGAAAACTTACTCTCAATAACTTTTTCTATTTTTTCAATAATCGCCGGAGACGTATTGGTTATCGTACCAATACGTTCAGCGATATCAGCTTGTTTTTCAAGTGGGAAATTCACCAGTATCTGTGCCGCTTTATCCGGCTGCATATAGCACAAAATCAAAGCGACCGTCTGTGGCTGTTCGCCCAGCAGAAGATTAGTCAGTTGCTGCGGATCAGCCTTTCTCGCAATATTGAACGGCCGTTCACGCAGTTGGATCTGGTTCAACATATCGATCACTTCTTTAGCGCGCTGTGATCCTAATGCTTTATTCAGCAGGTTTTTAGCGTAGTCGAAGCCGCCCTCTAAAATATATTCTCTAGCTTGAGACATCTCAATATATTCATTGACTATCGATTCGCGTTCTTCCCGGCTCACGTGATCCATATTTGCGATCTCATAACTGACCTTTTGGATGTAAGAATCAGGTAATTGTTTCATGATTTGAGCTGACGTTTCCGGACCTAAAGAAATCATGAAAATGGCGGCTTTTTTTATGCCATCTATCTCTTTTTTAGATCCACTTGCCTCTAAAGTATCTACCAATACAGTCCACCCTTTCTAGTCTTTCAACCAAATTCTCATTAAATCTGCCACTAATTCCGGATTTTCTTTTGCTTCTTTTCTCACAAGATCTTCTTTATCGCTCATCACTTTATTTTTCTGCTGTATCACTTCATTTTCTTTCTGCATAATATCAGTTGAGTTCGTATTTTCTTTCATTTTGACGGGCGTATCTTTGACGATTTCCTTTTCAAAATAATCATCCTCAGATTTCCCTCGATTAACTAACGATAAAACAAAAATAGAAACAACCAATAAGAGTAAACCTAAAGACATATAGATCCAACTTGCTTTCAAGAACTGAATGATACTAGCAAGTATACCTTCTCCATCACCAATGATGAGTTCTTCTCCATCATCAAACGGCAGAATCCCGACTGTCACATCTCCAGCTAGCGGAACCTCTGCATCGTTATCCAAGCCCAATGCTCGAGAAACGATTTCAGAAATATCAGCTTCCGCAGGCACGACCCCAGCCTTTGAATTCACGACAACAGAAGCATTGATACCTTCGACAACGCCTGGCGCCTGCACATATCTTTTGGTTTCCTGATTCAATTCGTAATTGATTGTTCGGTCAAGTGACGCATTATTTTCTTGTTCGTCATCTTCGGCCACGGGCATCGCGCCTTCTTCGATGAGCCCTTGAACCATCGCTCTTGCACCGTCGAAACTTTCTGTCTGACTGCGTATCAGGCCTTTGCGGTTATCGTCGCCCACTTCTGTCATCGGTGCCGTGTATTCAATGGTTTCACCTTCAATTACATCAAAGTTCATCGCCGCATTGATGACGACACGCAGATTGTTATAGCCGTATACAGGAGATAACAATGATAAGATACGCTGTTCCAAATCTTTTTCATAGGCTTGTTTCATTGACTGGTGATTCGACGAGAAATCAGCTGCGCTTAAACTGTCCCCACCGGACTGTAAAAAGCCACTAAGTAAATTCCCACCCGTATCAACGATTTGAACATTTCCGATCGGCAAACGTTCAACCGCTCCAGTTACTAGAGAAGCGATCCCTTGAATATTCTGCTGAGACAGCGCACCTCTCGTTTCTATAACGATTGAGGCAGATGCTTCAGTACGGTACTCTGGATTTTGGAAAATACTGTCTTCGGGTAAAGATAACATCACCTTGGCGGCTTCAACTTGCTGCAGGGATGAAATGGATCGCTCGAGTTCCCCCGATAATGCCCGCTGGTACATGATTTGTCGGTCTTCATCCGTCGTCATCATGCTTGTTTCATCAAATATCTCAAAACCCGTTGATTTTTCTGGCATCAAGCCGTTTACGGCCAAATCGATTCGGTAATTGTCGACTTCTTGTTCATCGATCAGAATTGTTGTTCCATTGTCCTCTAAACGGTAATCGAGACTTTGTGCCTCCATGTCTTCTACGATGGCTCCGGCATCCGCTTCAGCTAAATTCGAAAATAATACAGTGTATGTAGTCCGTTGCATGAAAAAACCTATAATAAGTGTCGAAATCAGTGCTATCGAAACAAAAATGACAAGCTGCTTTCGTTTCGTTTTATCCAGCTGAAGCCAGCCATTTTGCATGGAAAGCCCCACTTCTTTGACTTTATTCATATTAAATCTCCCTTACTCTCTTCTCTAACTTACTAAAATTGCATATTTTTAATTTCGTTATATGCTTCTAACGCTCTATTTCGTAATTGAACAGCTACTTCTAAAGAGAGTTGGGCTTCGGTCGTTTTGATCATTACAGTATGTAGATCATCAGCTGATCCATCGACAAGCGATTGAATGGCCTGCGTGGATTCAGTTTGTTTGGCATCGAGAATATTCATTGACTGATTCAACAGATCCGTAAAAATATCCGTATTTTTTTCAGTTATTTTTGTAGAAGTGGTCTGCGCCACTTGATCGATCTGACGCATCGCTCCCGGGTATAGCTGGTTTAAAGGATTCATCACTCTAATCATTCCTATTCAATTAAGATTATATTACTTGTTGCCTATTTCCATTGCGCGCTTCAGCATATCTTTACTGCTATTGATGGCCGTCACATTCGCATCATATGTACGAATGGCTGTCATCATGTCGATCATCTCATCTGCCATATCCACATTGGGATAAGCCACATACCCTTCTTCATTGGCATCCGGATGACCCGGTTCGAAAACCAATCTTACATTGTCCTCATTCGCTTCTACTCCTGAGATTCTTACACCTTGACTTTTTCTTGAGACATCACCCGTAAATCCTGATTTCACTTGTCTTAAATTTTCTTCAAAAAGAACTTGTTGCTTTATGTAAGGACCTTCACCATCTTCTGTACGCGTGGTGTTGACATTTGCTATGTTCGTAGAAATCGTATCCAGCTTGAAGCGTTCAAGCGATAAACCACTTGCATTGATCTGCATCGAATTAAAAATAGACATTTTCTAACCTCCAATTTCACACTTATCTTAAGACCGAACGAATCATGCCATACTGATTACTTAACTGTGCCGATACTGCCTGGAAATATATGGCATTAGCTGACAGTTCAGCCATTTCAGTATCGATCGCGACGTTATTACCGTTTTCATTTATTCGATTACCTTTTTGCTCAATTGTTTGTGGTGTCACACCATTGAGACTTGATGCTCCAAAATGATTCGGATGATTCGCCTGCAAGCCAGTACCATCTATCGCTTTTTTGAGTGTCTCTTCAAAATCTACTCGTTTTGCTTTATATCCTGTAGTATTCACATTAGAAATGTTAGAGGAGATCGTTTCCTGTCTCATAGAAGAAGCATCAAGAGCATTTTTCAATAATTGCATATTTGAGCCAGATATCATTGTATTATTCCTTTCATCATAGGTATTTATGTATATTTATACTTACAATTTTCCCGACAAGACTTATTTTAAAGGACTAGGCTCAAAGTCGCAATACATCACTTACACTTAATGTACCTAAAAAGCTAGCATTTCGCCTTTTGATATCATTAAAATTATTACAGTTTGTAACAGCAAGATATTAAATATTACTTCTTGGTTCGATAAAAAGTGCATGAGAACAACCTTTAAAATGACATAGCGTACACTGATTCGTGATTCAACAAGTTAATGTTGTACTATTTTACAATTTATACTTTTGTAATAAAGCGCGAAATATAAATGTGACAGTTCTGTGAATTCACAGTAAAGGCTCTATTTGTTAGAAGTATAAAAAAATAACATTCGTTTTATAATTATGCAGTATATTCAAACTGACCCCTGTATAAAAAAATTGAATTATATGGATACAGCTTTTTTTTATACCATTATCAATAATATTATTCAACTAAACTAAAACTGACTATTTTTGTATAAAAAAAAAGACCAGCTTTAAATGCTGGTCCACGCTTCTAGGAGTTCTGACATCAACCGTCTGGTCTCTGCCATCTTATCCTGGTCTTTTTTCAAATTGGCTTGTATCAGTTGATTTAAAATATAGGAATACAATGCCTGTAGTTCACTAGCAATCGCATTTTCACCGTTTTGGTGATTGAGCGACACCATCAGTTCCGTTACAATATCCTGCGCTTTGATCAGGTTCGTATTCACTTTACCGTAATCATTGTTTTCTAAAGCCAACTCTCCCAAACGAATAAACTTGATTGCTCCCTCATAGAGTAGAATAACGAGCTGTTTAGGTGAAGCCGTTTCGATCTGGTTTTTCTTGTATTGTTTTGCTGCAGATGAATAAGCCATAAACCGTTCCTTTCTTACATATCCTTGTCAATGAATAATGATTTTTCTTTGTTCATATAATGATTTACAACATTTGATTTCTGATTCATTTGAGCTAATTGCTCAGTTAAATGATCGGATTCGTTTTTAATAAAGATGATCAGTTCTTTTTGTTTTACGATCAAATGAGTCAAGGTAGTTTTGTTTGAGTTCAAGAAGTCTTTTCTTTCTTCAACCGACAATTCAGAATCTAATTGGCTAATTTGATTAAACGACTCTTGATTCAAATTCAGGATTGCATTTGCCTCTTCGACAGAATCAGAGGAAGTCTGACCCCACTCATTCAATCGTTTAAGAACTAGATGCAGTTCATTTTCTTTTTTTGTATACTGCATTGATTTGGTAGTTGTAATCAGAATCCCTCCTGTCTTCTAATTCTGTCCTAATCCTAATTGACTGTACATTTGTTCAAGTTGTGATTCAGCCTGCATCATAGCCGTATCCAAAGCAGTAAACTGTTTGATGTAACGTGCTCTTTTAGCTTCTAAACGAGTGTCGAATTGAGTAATACGATCATTGACATCTTTAAGCATTCTATCATATGTGTCGTTTCGTGTCTTAATAATTCCAGAAGAACTAGAAATATATTCATTTACGAACGAATGCATCAATTCAGCAAATCCTAATTTTTTTGTAGAAGATGGTATAATATCTCCGTTTGCATCTGTTGTTTCAGGGACAGTCTCCGTTTTAGAAAAAAAGTCAGAAACAATTTTTGGATTCTCTTTAATTTTTTCTTCTAATACACTTTTATCGAAGCTAGCGACTCCATCACGACTAATTGTAATACCTATATCCCCTAAGCTTTGTACTGTAGTACCATTCAGATTTTGTTTAGTCATCATCATACGTAAACTAGACTGTAGACGCATAAGCGTCCCATCACCTGATAATGTCCCAGTTTTATTGTTTTCTGCAGACGGATCCCCAACACTTAATTGATCCTTAATATAATTTTGTGTTGAATTATATTGTTCTACAAATTTTTCGAGAGTTTCTGCAGCTTTATCCATATCCTCAGAAACTGTTACAATAGTTGCTTCAGCACCTTCGTGAATGTTTTTTAACCTGAAATCTAATCCTTCAATAACATTATTAATTTCATTAGATGAACGAGTAATAGCTAACCCATCCACAGTAAAATGTGCTTCATTTCCTATTTCAGCGACATTATTTAATCCTAATTTAGTTGTGATGTCATTAGTTCCTGTGACACTCATATTTATTTTCCCATATTCAGCATTAGTAAAAATCAAACGATTATCAACAATCGATGAGCGGATGCCTAATTCTTTTGTTTGATTATTAATTTTCTTACTAATGTCACTTAAACTATCAGTTGCTTCAACAGTAATCGACAAACCCTCTCCACCACCGTTAAATGATAAGGTTCCACTAAATGTCAATTCGTCATTTAAAGAAACTACAACTGTATCACCTGTCATACGAGTTTGAGTGGCTAATTGTTGTACTTGAATACGGTACTCTCCAGTTGCGGCTTTAGAAGTAGAAGAAACATTTAGGTTAGATTCATTTGATAATTTAACTGATTTTGATTCATACGTTTCTGTTTTTTTTAAATCATCCAGTCGTTTATATAATGAATCCAGACGTGTATTTAGATCTTTCCATGCATTTTTAGATTGAGTATACTGTTCTTTCTTTTGAGTGAATTTTACACCTCTTGATGCTTCTGCTTGAATCAATTTTTCTACCATACTCATGTCCATACCCGAATAGGTTCCCATAATATTCATTTTATCACTCCGTTCTGTCTACAGTAATACCTGACCATCTCCAGATACCTGCAATCACATCAAGCATTTTTTCAGGTGGTATCTCCCGAATCACTTCATTTGTTTCTCTTTCAACTAATTGAACCAGCGTGCGGCCTGTGCCCTCGTGTATTCTAAAGGTCAACTGAGCATTGATACGTTGCATTGCTGCCTTTGCATCCACAGCTATTTTTTCAAGCTGGTCTTTATTCATTTCAGACTCTAAGCTATCAGAAGACGTATCTATAGCTTCAACCGCTTTGATAGGTTCTATATTACTTTCCTCTGAAAAGAATACCGTATTTTTATTGGAATGTAAAACCCGGTCAATCGTTCGAATCGCATCGACAGAAGTCACACGCTGGTTCATAATCTTATCTCCTCTTTAAAGAAATTAAATTAAATAAAACCTTTTTATTCTATGTATGACAAAACCGAAGCAGTACAGGACTGCTTCGATTCTAATATATTTTCAATTCTTATGTTGAGGATATTATCCCAATAATTGTAATACGCCTTGAGGCATCTGGTTAGCTTGTGCCAACATTGCTGTAGAAGCTTGAGAAAGAATGTTAGATTTAGTAAAGCTCATCATTTCTTCAGCCATATCCACATCACGAATACGTGAATTAGCTTCTGAAAGGTTCTCTTTTGTTGTAGCTAAGTTAGAGACAGTATGATCTAAACGGTTTTGTGTAGCACCTAAGTTTGCACGTTCTTCAGACACTGATTTAATTGCCTCATCAAGTTTATCAATTACATCATCAAAGTCAGCTCCAGCAACAGCAGGATTTACACCTTCAGCAATTTTTGCTTCAGTTGAAACATCTAGTTTACTAGCTGCCTCTAAAACTCCGGCAGTTACAGTGCCTAAACCTAAGGATGCTGAAGTCATATCAGCTACTTTTAATGTAATGTCTTGTCCTTTGTTAGCGCCAATTTGAAATACAAAGGAACTCCCTGCATTAGCAGTTTCTTCTTTCAAAAGTTTTTTTCCGTTAAATTCTGTTTGATTTGCAATACGGTCTACTTCAAGAGTTAAAGAATCCATTTCTTTTTGAATGGCGCCCCTATCGTCTGCTGTGTTTGTATCATTTTTTGCTTGGATAGCTAAATCACGCATACGATTTAACATGCTGTGTGTTTCAGTTAATCCGCCTTCAGCTGTTTGGATCAATGAAATACCATCTTGAGCATTACGTGAAGCTTGTGTCATACCAGAAATTTGATTTTTCATTTTTTCAGAGATTGCCAAACCTGCTGCATCGTCTCCTGCTTTGTTGATGCGTAATCCTGATGATAGTTTTGCTAAAGAGTTACTTTTTGCTGTATTAGCTTGTCCTAGACGTGAATATGTATTCATCGCTGCTGTATTTGTATTAATACGCATATTGTTTTCCTCCAATGTTATATTTATATTTTTGTATATCACTCGTTCTACTATTAATATCGGTAAAAACACAAAAGAGTTAAGTGAATTCTCTGAAATTATTATAAAAAAAAGAGCCAGTTAGACTGACTCTTTTTTATTAAACCTACTATTAAATTATCCCAGTAATTGTAAAACGCCCTGAGGCATCTGGTTAGCTTGTGCCAACATTGCTGTAGAAGCTTGAGAAAGAATGTTAGATTTAGTAAAGCTCATCATTTCTTCAGCCATATCAACGTCACGGATACGTGAGTTTGCTTCTGAGAGGTTCTCTTTAGTTGTAGCTAAGTTAGAGACAGTATGATCTAAACGGTTTTGAGTAGCACCTAGATTTGCGCGCTCGGTTGATACCTTACTAATTGCATCATCAAGTTTTCCGATTATTTTATCATAACTACCATCTGTTTCAGAAGCTACACCAGCTGCATCAACAACATTTAACTTATCAGCACCTAATACACCAGCCGCATCTACAGTTCCAATCGCAAGAGATTTAGCTGTCATATTAGCAATACCTAATGTGATATCTTGTCCTTTGTTAGCACCAATCTGGAATGTGAAACTCGTTCCAGCATCTGTAGCAAGACCATTGACATCTTTAGCAGTTAACAATGATTTTCCGTTAAATTCCGTTTGATTTGCAACACGGTCTACTTCAAGAGTTAAAGAATCCAACTCTTTTTGAATGGCTCCTCTATCGTCTGCTGTATTTGTATCATTTTTTGCTTGAACAGTTAAATCACGCATACGATTTAAAATGCTGTGTGTTTCTGTCAATCCACCTTCAGCTGTCTGGATCAATGAAATACCATCTTGAGCATTACGTGAAGCTTGTGTCATCCCAGAAATTTGATTTTTCATTTTTTCTGAGATTGCTAAACCTGCTGCGTCGTCTCCTGCCTTATTGATACGTAATCCGGATGATAGTTTTGCTAAAGAGTTACTTTTTGCTGTATTAGCTTGTCCTAGACGTGAATATGTATTCATCGCTGCTGTATTTGTATTAATGCGCATATTGTTTTCCTCCAATATTATATTTATATTTTTGTATATCACTCGTTCTACTATTAATATCGGTAAAAATACAAAAGAGTTAAGTGAATTCCTGAAATTATTATAAAAGAAAAGAGCCAGTTAGACTGACTCTTTTTTATTAAACCTACTATTAAATTATCCCAGTAATTGTAAAACGCCTTGAGGCATTTGGTTAGCTTGAGCCAACATTGCCGTTGAAGCTTGAGAAAGGATGTTAGATTTAGTGAAGCTCATCATTTCTTCAGCCATGTCAACGTCACGAATACGTGAGTTTGCTTCTGAAAGGTTCTCTTTAGTTGTAGCTAAGTTAGAGACCGTATGATCCAAGCGGTTTTGAGTTGCACCTAAGTTTGCCCGTTCATCAGATACTGATTTTATAGCACTATCTAATTTATCAATTACTGCATCAAAACTACCTGGTGTTAAATCTCCAACCGAAACATTTAGTTTATCAGTTGTATCTAAAACTCCGGCATTTACGGTTCCTAACTTTAAAGATGCTGAAGTCATATCAGCTACCTTTAATGTAATATCCTGTCCTTTGTTTGCACCAATTTGAAATGTGAAACTGCTTCCTGCAGCAGCTGTTTCTTCTTTTAACAGTTTTTTACCATTAAATTCTGTTTGGTTTGCAATTCGATCTACTTCTAAGGTTAAAGAATCCATTTCTTTTTGAATCGCGCCTCTATCGTCTGCTGTGTTTGTATCATTTTTTGCTTGAACAGTTAAATCACGCATACGGTTTAAAATACTGTGTGTTTCTGTCAATCCGCCTTCAGCTGTTTGGATCAATGAAATGCCATCTTGAGCATTACGTGAAGCTTGTGTCATACCTGAAATTTGATTTTTCATTTTTTCGGATATTGCTAGACCTGCTGCGTCGTCTCCTGCTTTATTGATGCGTAATCCTGATGATAGTTTTGCTAAAGAGTTGCTTTTTGCTGTGTTAGCTTGTCCTAAGCGAGAATATGTATTCATCGCTGCTGTATTTGTATTAATTCTCATGGTTGTGTTTCCTCCTGAAGTATATTGTATGAAGTTATTGCCTTCTATTCTTAATATCGGCAAGAGCGATACTTAGTTAAGTACTATAGTTTACTTTTTAAAAATTTATCAAAAAAAATAATGAAAGACTAATAGTCCTTCATTACTTTAACTGTTTATCTTACATAGTCCATGATGTTTGTTTGTAATATTTTTGTCCCCATGCTGAGCGAGGCCTGATAGGCGTTCATTTCCATCGTGTAATTCATATAGGTTTCTGCTAAATCGATATCCTGATTTGTTGAAAGCGAAGTTTCCAGATTCAAATATTCTGATTCGTTTCGATCAAGCGCTGCAGTTAATCTATTCTGTATAGCACCTATCTCTGTTCTCTTATTTACGGTAAGTTCCAATTGAGATTCAATATCTCCCAATAAATTACCAAGTTTCCCAACATCATCAGCATCTAATGCTGTAAAGATATCATTAAATAGTTCACCAATGTTTTCGGTTCCATCGTTATTATTAAATAAATCGAGTCCATCTGTTTTTAACTCAACATTTACTCCACGAGCTATTTCCTTAGATACGTTATTATTAGCCATAGTTGAGCCTTCGTACTTAATACTAAAGTTTCCATCATCTGCACGTTCTGTCGTAAATGGCTTTGTCGTACTTTCTTTTCCTGCAAAGACGTATCTGCCACCAAAGTTTGTATTGAGTGAATCCATCATCGTTTCGACTTCATTCTCGATTTCAGTTTTGATTGCTTGTCTATCTTGCGTATTATAAGTACCGTTGGCTGCTTGCTGAGTCAGTGTATGAATACGCTGCAGCGAATTAGTCGCATTTGCCAGGGCTGAGTCTTGAACATTCGTAAAATCAATGGCGTCGTTGATCGTCGTTTTATATTGTTGGTTTTGCTTGATTTCATTTTTTAAATCCATGATTTTAGATACTTTTAAAGGATCGTCACTGGGACGACTAACTTGTTTCAGTGACGATAGCTGTTCCTGATATTTATAAACGTTATTCATATTGTTGTTCAAGTTAGATAGAAAATTTTGAGACATTAAAGAATTTGTGATTCTCATTTATTACACCCCAGTTCGGTTGATTAATGTGTCTAGCATTTCGGAAATTGTTTGTAAGACACGTGAGTTTGCTTGAAAAGCACTTGAGTACTTGATCATGTCAACAACTTCCTCGTTGATATCCACACCAGATATTGATTCTCTTCGTTGAGTCAATAAAGCCATGAGTCCGTTTTGTGTCTTCAACATATTATCTTCTTGTTGCTTAACGATACCAATGCCAGTAACCATACTGTTATACTTGCCAAAAAGTGTATTGCCTGTTGCACTATCACTGAAACTCATCGAACTTTCTTGATATACCCAGCTATCTGAATCTGAAGCCAGTGCTTTATATTGCAACGTGGCAATGGCTTGCGCACGACTGCCATCTCCAGAGATTTCATTATTTAATGAGGCTCCAGATACGATATTATCTGGAGTATTTCTAATTGCTTGAGTTACGCGGATAGAGGATGCTGCATTATTGGAGCTACCCAAATTAGCTAATGAGAAAAAATCATTACCATCTCCATCATTACTATGAATCGTATTAACCGCTTTAGCGAAACTAAATGCAAAATCATCTAAATCATTGCGACTAGCTACAATTACATCTAAAGCTTTCTGAGTTCCATTCATTTTTCCGGTCTTTGCTTCAACAGCATTATATTTGTCATCATTTTTTACAACAACTTGACCTAACTTTAATTTTTCTTCAGTCGTATCTCCGTTGGAAAAAGTAGACTTACCATCTTCTGAACCAACGACAACAGCCAATTCTTTTCTGGAATTACTATCCAGTACAGTTTGCCCGTCGATCTCAACAGACACTCGGTTGAACTTATCCCGTTCAACTGAAATATCGATTTTACCTGCCAAATCATTCAATAACTGATCTTGTTTATCAAGTAAATCATTCGGTGTAAATCCTCTAACAGATGCCTGCCAAATTTGATCATTTAATTTTTCCAGTTGCATTAAATCAGAATTTGCATCTAAAGCTGTTTTATCCAGCTGGTTCAATGTATTGTTATGTAAACTTTCCATAGAATTGGCCATATGGTGAACCGTATCCGTGAAGGTTTCAGTCGTTTGAACGAGCATCGTACGAGCCGAGGCTTCCTCCGGATTTGACGCTAAATAAGTCCAGGCATTGAACACTTCAGAGATTTGATTAGAAAGCCCTGTATCTGATGGTTCATTGAACACCGCTTCAAGTTCACCAATGGTATCAGATAAAGCTTGATGTCCATTGGTTGTTGAGTTAGCATCTCTCAACTGTGTCGTTATGTATGTGTCATGTACCCGATTGATACCATCAATACGTACACCTGTGCCGATTTGACCAATACCTGGAATGCTTGTTGCGAGATCTGCCTGCATCGTTACACGTTGACGGGTATACCCTGGTGTATTGGCATTAGCCACGTTATGTCCGATGGTTTGTAAAGCTGTTTGCTGAGCATTCAAGCCTTTTGTCGCTGTATTTAACGTTCCGAATAGTCCAGTCATGTCTTTACTCCTTTAAAGTGATTGATCCAGTAACGTACTCTTCTTAGAATCTTCGTAGGTTCCTTTTTTAGAATACGTTTTATTCTGATTCGCTGCTTTTTTTATATAATTCAGCATTGTTTCAGTAAACTGTATTGATTGCTCTGTCAATATTAAATTCGTTTCTTGTAATTGCTTGATTTCACGAGAAAGAACGTCGAGCTTATTCATCTCAACGTCCTCTTGATCAAACGCAGCTAATGTTAACATGATGTCTTCTTTTTCTTGAATGATTTCGTTTAATTTAGACCCATCATTGCTGATGAGCACATTTTTCTCTTTTTCTAATAATACTTTCAACTTCTCCATTTGAGCTAACACTAAATTTGTCTGATTCATTACTTATTATGGCCCCTTTTGCTCTTGTAATGCTTTGACTAATCCTTCAGAAATCTTATCTGGATCCACCTGATAGTCACCATTTTGAATGGCTTGCTTTATCGAGTCTACACGTTCTGAAAAGGCCACTTTATCTGCGTCCATCAAAGCTTGCGCTTCTTTGGAAATGTTTACCTGAACCGCTTCTTTAGAACCAGTTTTACTCACTTCTTTATCTACATCTTTTTTAGACTGTTTTATATTATTAACTGATGACACAACATTACTATATTTATTTATTTTCATCGTTCGCACTCTCCTTAACGGATTTTCACTGTTTAATAGTTTATTTTATATATTATGAATGTACCTTACACTTACTATCGGAAATCTTTCAGAATAATTAAGACCCATTTCTCCGATTATCAAACTAGCATAAGTATAAACAAAAATGCATAACAAATAAAGCCCATTTGAAAGTATAAAATATGAACACTATACCTTAATTTATGGAGTAAAAACACAATGACATCTAACTTATAGGAATAATCACTTTAGATGTCTGAGTATAAAAGACCAAACGGTTAATTAAACACCTAGATATTAAGTATCACATTTTATTACAATAGCCGTGACGCAGTTGGGAAAAGTGATATTAACTAGAATGCATATAATCAATGTACCACAGGTTATTATGATAACAACTTTACCAGCGTACCCGAGAATACACTCTGACAGCTCTTTCGTCGAAGTTAGTTAAGCCCGCCCACCGCAAAAAAACAGAAAAGCGAAACAAGCCCGCACTGACGTCTATAAAAAATAGAGAATGTGGCCCCGAATGAGCATACTGCGCAATGGGCCCGTTCATCTTTTTTTATATGACGTCAGGCTTGTGTAGCTAGACAACGAATTATTTTACGCAAAAAAAAAAGCAGAGATTTCTCTCTGCTTTTCACAATACTATTTTAAATGTCTGACTCGTTGTTCTTTACTCAAAATATTCGTAATTCGGATACCGAAGCTTTCGTTGATGACAACGACTTCGCCTTCCGCAATCAACTTGCCATTCACATATATCTCAAGCGGTTCATCCGTCATCTTGTCCAACTCAACCACAGATCCGGTACTCAAGGATAAAATATCTTTGATTGTTTTGCGACTCTTGCCTAAAACGACACTGAAATCGAGTGGAACATCCATAATCAAATCCAAGTTCCGTGGTGACCCTTTTGTATCATTACGTGGTAACTCCTGAAACTTAGGCTTTTGAATAGACACAGACTCAGCTTCTTTCTCTACTGACTTTTCAGCTTGAACTTCCTGTTTAGGCTCTTCAATCTTTTGAACCTCAATACTATCGCGTCCATTTAAAACTACAGCCTCATCGCCCAGCATGATCTCGGAAATTTCAATCACCGTGTCGATTGGTAAAATCTGCATAATTTCACTGTCAAGTAAGCCTTCGACACTCAGTTTGAATGAAGTAGTACACACAAGCTCAGAGTGATTAGGCATAGCTATAGCTGCATCTTCAGCTGTATCCCATTTCTCCACATCAGGAGGTGAAATATCGACACGTCGGTCAAACATCGTTGCCATCGCGGTCGAAGCTGAACCGATCATCTGGTTCATCGCCTCTGAAACGGCACTCAATTCCAGTTCTGTAAACACTTTATCTGCTAAATCTGTTCCATCATTTCCCATCATTAAATCTGCAATAATAATTGCATCCTCAATATTGATCATTAATACATTTTTACCCACTAAACCCTCTTTGAATTCAATCGTTGTTGCAACTTTAGGGATATCGATCTCATCAATGATATCTTTGATCGTGACACCCTTGACTTTGGGTGTGGTAATACTTACTTTTCGATTCAATAATGTGGAAAGAGTGGTTGCGGCCTGCGACATGGAAATGTTTCCGACTTCTCCGATTATATCTTTGATTACTTGACTTAATGGATCTTCGGTCGCTTCAGATTCTTCTTCCATCGTAGCCGTTCCATTAAGTAACGCATCAATTTCTGCTTGCGTCATTTGTTCACTCATCGTCACTCTCTCCTCCCGTAAATTTTAAAATTTCTACTGCCAGTTTATTTTCAAGTCGGCCAGGTTTCACTTTGAAATAGGGTTTGTTTTCCACATTCATTGTCAAAGGTCGAGACGTTTTATGATCTAACTGGATAATGTCTCCTTCTTCCATACCTAAAAAGTCAGACACATTCATTTGAGATTCTCCCAAGAGCACTTCAATGTCGACTGGTACTCTATTAAGGCTTGAAGCCAGTTGACCTCGTTCTGAAGCGTCAAACTCTTTTCCTGAATGGAACCAGTTTTTGAAACTCAATTTGTCTAATATATCTTCAAAAAATATGTAAGGAATACACATATTTATATATGTACGCTGGTTTTCCAATGACACTGAAAGAGTCACAAGAATAACAGGTTCATTCGGTGACATCGTTTGTAACAATTGCGGTTTTGTTTCAGTATGTTCTAACGTAACATCTATTTCTTTAATGTCTTTCCAAGCTGTTTCAAAAGAATGCAGGAGAGATTTCATGACATCTTCCAAAATAGCCATTTCGATATCTGTGAAAGTTGCTTTACTAGCCAAGACTTCTTCAGTCGATATGTCAGTATAGCCGCAAAGGAGCTCGATCATCTGCAGACTGAACTGCGGATTGATTTCTAAGATTTGCAGACCATTTAAAGGCTTACTTTGAAACACACCCATCAAGGTAAAGCTTGGAACGGAGTGAACAAACTCATCAAACGATACTTGCTCGATCGCAGCGATCTTTGTTTCGACAGGTCTTCTCAGTTGTGTTGATAATAAGTTGGAAGCCAGTTTAGAGAAATCTTCAAAAACCATTGTAATGGTTGAAAGATATTCTTTTGATAAACGTACAGGACGTCTGAAATCGTATGGCTTAACTTTCGGAGAACCCTTTTCTTCAGGGCCATCCTCTGTATCGATTTCTCCGCTATCCATTGCTACTAGCAGCGCATCGATTTCTTGTTGTGACAGAACTTGTTGGCTCAAGATACTTCCTCTTTCTCTATCAAGATAGATTCTAATTCAATAATACTCACCATCTCATTGTATGCAAAGACGTAGCCGGAAACAAGTGTATCCGTTTCTTCGTTCATTATTTGAATCTGGTCTACGTCGATATCCGTTACCCCGACGACTTTGCCGACCATAAATGCAACAGGATTATCTTCTGTATTCACAATGATTGTATTATTGTACCATAAATCTTGAGAAGTGCTAGAACCATTCAACAATACTTCAAGATCTACCAGCGTCATGATTTGCCCGCGCAAGTTGACTAAGCCTTTAGTCCAAGAAGGTCCTTGGGGGATGAACGTTTTATTCAAAGTAGTAGTTATTTCTTCTATATTTTCTGTTGTAAAGCCATAAAAATGCTCTTTTAATTTAAATACGATCAGTTGCACTTTAATTCCCCCTTGGTTTATCCTGGTACTTTATAGTATTGTGACAATTTTTCGAAACTTAATATTTTAGCGAATCGCTTTGTCCAACGCTTTGATGACGCGCTCAGTATCGAACGGTTTAACGATAAAGTCGATTGCTCCAGCACGGATAGCATCCATTACCATAGTTTGTTGACCCATAGCTGAACACATCAAGACGATAGCATCTTTATTGATAGCTTTGATTTCTTTCAATGCTTCGACGCCACCTTTTTCTGGCATGGTAATATCCATTGTGACGATATCAGGATTCACTTCTTTAAATTTCTCAACGGCTTCATTCCCATTTTGTGCTTCCCCAGCGACTTCATACCCATTCTTTTCTAAAATATCTTTTAATTTGATGCGCATAAATGCGGCGTCATCAACGATCAATACACGTTTACTCATTCTATTTTTTCCTCCTAATTAAATTCCTAATTCTTGTAATAATGCTTCTAAAACTTTTGGCTTAGGTACGAAATACAAGCTACCTTCAATGATATGTCCTGAACTATAAAAGTTATTTTTGATAATGAAGACTTCTTCACTGAAATGATTTTGTTCCATATAGACGCTCGATAAAATAGATCCAAACATATCCATCGTCATCACAGGTACTGAAGCGAACAGAGGCTTATCAATCAACTGCATCACTGCCTGAAGAAATGATTGGACTAGGATATTGCTTAGTTCTTTCAGCGCCGAATCCACCAATTCTTCACTTAATTCCGTGTAATCCGGTAAAACCATATATGCTAAAGCTTCCGCGTCTTCAGGATCAATAACAAATAAAAACACACCATATTCTCTGCCCATCAACTTGGACAAGACAGCCTTTACTATTGTATCATCTGACTGGATCGTTTCATATACTTTTTCATAAGGAAGTAGCTGGACAAACGGCACGTCCATCTCGACTTTTTTGCCGATCATTTTTGACAAGGCTGTTGCCGCGTGCCCGCCGCCGATATTAACGACCTCCTGCAAGGCGTCATAACGCAGGAGTGACTGCTCTTCAGACATAACTGAGAACCTTCTTCTTCGTACATATGGACGTCACATCTAAAATTAAACTGATGCCACCATCACCTAAAATAGTGGCTCCTAAATAAAGCGACAAGTCATTTAATTCGTTCCCTAATTTTTTAATGACAATTTCTTTCTGGTGGATCAGCTCATCGACAATCAATCCGTAATGTTTTTCCCCGATCAAAACCATGATAATGTGTTGTTGATCAGAATCTTTCTTCGGTATATCTAAAACTTCATTGATTCGCACTAAAGGAATCGTTTGACCTTTATATCGGTACACTTCTTTTTGATGAACGGAAATAGCTTCTTTTTCTTCAAAGCGACTTACTTTATCAATGACTGCTTGTGGAATGGCGAAGGTTTCCTGTCCGACTTTGACTAAGAGTGACTGGATAATTGAAAGCGTCAACGGCAGCGTAATTCTAAAGGTGGTACCTTTATCGACTACACTGATAGTTTCGATTTTACCGTTCAGGCTTGAAATTTTTTCTCTCACTGCATCCATGCCCACACCTCGTCCCGAGATCCCCGTTACCGTCTCAGCGGTCGAGAAGCCTGGATGAAAGATGAGATTCTGAAGCTGTTCATCCGTCATGCCGTCAGTGGAAATGCCTTTTTTTCGAGCACTGGCTTCGAGCGCTCTCGGGTCTAGTCCCTTACCGTCATCAGCCAGCGAAATAATCACCCTATTTCCTTCGGGGTAAGCTGAAAGTTTAATGGTTCCCGTTTCCGGTTTCCCTTTGGCCACGCGTTCTGCTGGTTGTTCAATACCGTGATCCGCTGCATTACGCAGTAAATGGATCAGCGGTTCGCCGATTTCCGAAATAACCGTACGGTCCAGTTCAGTGGATTCACCTTCAGTCACAAACTGTATGTCTTTACCTAATTCATTGGATAAGTCACGCATCATACGGGGGAAACGTTGGACCACGACATTAAATGGTTGCATACGCAGTTGCAGGACTAACTCCTGCAGCTCGGTCGTAATGCGTCCCACTTGTGTTAGCGGTTCATTTAAATCAACCAGATTGTTCTTCTCAGACATATCCTCTAACCGGGTCCGGTGGATAACGAGTTCAGAGACCAAGTTCATAAACTGATCCAAGCGCGTTAAGTCAACCCGGATTGTTTGTTTAGCTGTGACCGATTTCTTTTTATCTGGCTGCTTTTGCGTTTCATTGACTTGGATTTCTTCAATAATATCATTTGTTTCATCAACTACTTGACTAGATAACGCCACTTCAGCATAAGTCGTTGCTTCAATCGAAACGTCTTCAATCTCACTACAGTCTTCCACGTGTTTGAATAATGTTGCTTTGTCTTCTTTACTCAGGTAGTAAACAGCAAATGCATCATCCAGCTCACCCTGTTCCAAAGCTTCTGCAGTCGGTTTCATCTGAACGAAGTCACCCAATTGTTCAAGTTTACTGATCAGCAGGAAAGCACGCGCCGCTTTCATCATGCTTGTCTCTTCCATTCTGACTCCAATAGCGTAAAGGTGATAGCCACTGTCTTCGGCTGACTCGATGCCTACCCCGTCAGCTTCTTCTAATATTGGGAAATCATATGTTTTTGACGTTGTTGCAGTTGCCTCTTCAGATATAACCTCTGAGTGTTCACCTGCGGTTACCCGTTCCAGACGGTTGACGAGAGAAGAAATATCGACCTTTTCCAAATCTTCTGATCTTAGGTTTTCTACAATTTCCGTCAATGTATCCAGACTTTCAAAGATCAGACTGATCAAATCTGATTCGATTTTCAGCTGATTACTTTTCACCAGTTCAAATATATTTTCCACCGTATGTGTTAATTTAGCCATCGTTTCATAGCCCATGGTCGCAGCCATGCCTTTCAAGGTATGAGCGGCACGAAAGATGACATCGATGATTTGTTTGTCCTCAGGATCTTCTTCTAGATGTAAGACTTCCTGGTTCAATATCGCCAGGTTATCATCTGTTTCTTCAAAAAACAGTTCGCGGTAAGCACTATTATCTTCCATGTTTCTCCTCCTTTCGCTTATTCGATTTTCTCATAAATAAATGAGGCTACTTTTTTTAACCCGTACTGATCAGGCTGATAAATCGTTTCTGTTGCACCTGTAAAAAGTAAACCACCTTTGACGAGTGATTGACCCATCCGTTTGTAGATTTCTTCTTTGATTTCATTCTTGAAGTATATCGTCACGTTACGGCAAACGATCACATGTAATTTTTTCGGGTAAGATTCTAGAATCAAGTCATGTTTTTTGAAATCGACTTTACTTTTTATCTTTTCATCCAGGACAAAGGTTCTGTCGACTTCCTTGAAGTAACTGGCCTTATCAAAAATCGAAACGTTTTTCAGTTCGTTGTCCTTGAATATCCCTGTTTTTGCCCTAGCTAAAATCGTATTATCGATGTCCGTCGCAAGTATGTTCTGTTTCAGCGGTAAGTCGTGTCGGTCCATGATCATGGCCAACGAATAAGGTTCAGCGCCGATTGAACAAGCTGCACTCCAGATGGAAATGGAATCAAATTTTTTCGACAAGTCCGTCGTCAGCAGATGTTCAAAGTTATCGAACAGATCCTTGTTTCTAAAGAATTCAGTCACATTTATCGTTATATAATCAAGGAACTGTTTCTTGATACTTTCACTTGAATGAATAAGCGTGGAATATTCTTCCAATGACTCAGCACCCGCTTGTCTCATGATCGTCTGGATGCGGCGTCTCAACTGTTTTTCTTTGTAGGCATCCAACTGAATGTTTAAATTAGACTCGACCCACGTGTAAAAGAACTCATAATTTAACGTTGTCATATAGTCACCTAGTCATCTCTTTTATGATATCGGCTATTTTATACAAACTGCCGACTTGATCTGAGAGCCCTCTTTCAAACACGACTCTCGGCATACCGTAAACAATCGATGTTTCTTTGTCTTGAGACAAAATGTATCCACCCGCCTGTTTGATGGCTTCACATCCATCTGCGCCATCATTTCCCATACCCGTTAAGATAATGCCCAACGTGTTTTTACCGTATACCTCTGCGACACTTTTAAACAAATAGTCGACGGCTGGTCTGACACCATGGATTTTTGAGTCTTTGTTTAATTTGATGTGGTTATTCTTCACTGTCATATGTTTACCACCAGGAGCTAAATAGACCGTTTTAGGTTTGATCCGCATATTATCCTGCGCTTCGACAACGGTGACAGACGACAGTGTATCTAGCCGCTGAGCAAATGACGCGGTAAATACTTCAGGCATATGCTGCACGATAAATATCGGAATATCTAAATGCTCACTGATCGATTGGACAACATGTACTAACGCTTTTGGCCCTCCCGTCGAAGCACCTATGGCAATTACTTTAAGCGATGCTTTTTTATCCAGCAACTGTTCAGGCAAAAATTCGTTTTTCATTTCATGTCTTTGTGCTGATCTTTCTTCCGGAAAATGAACACTTATACGAGACTCTAATATTTCCTTAAACGTGTCCCAATTATCTTTTATGGAAATGGGTTTTTCGATAAAATCTTCCGCACCTAATTCCAGTGCTTCAATGGTCACTTTATCATTTGTTTTCGAGCTCATCATGATGACAGGAAGACGTTGCTGTTGTTTGATAGCTTTCAACGTTTCGATACCATCCATTACGGGCATCTCAACATCCAAAATCACCAGATCCGGCTGACTGCGCTCGATCACTTTCAGCGCTTCCATACCGTTTCGAGCAACGTCCACTACTTCCATATCCTGACACTCATTGATCATGTTGGAGAGGATTTTACGCATCAATGCTGAATCATCTACGATTAATACTTTTATTTTCATGCAAAATTCCTCTTCAATCTATTCTATAAGATAAATTCGTCTCTATTGACCATACGTACTTTGACATTAAAATCGTTTAAATCAACGAACATGGATCGTCCCATTTTCCCGCCCACATGTTCGGACAGGATGGGTATATTTAATTCTTTCAAAGTCGCTTTCACTGATTCAATATTCCGCTTGCCGATCTGCAAGGTCTGCGATTCACTCGTAAATGAAAACATGCTCGCGCCGCCAGCAATTTTGGCTAATATCTTTGTTTCGTTTGTTTGTACCCTCAGTTCTTCCACGATTTTTGGAAGAGCCAAATTGGCGAACTTGGCCCACTTGGACGTATCCGAAAAAGAAGAGCTATCCGGCAGCATGATGTGACTCAGTGCCCCGACTTTCGCTTTTGGTGCATAAAGAGCGATTCCGACGCATGAACCTAAACCGATCGTCGCCAGCTCATTGGGTGCTGAGGTTAGTTTATAATCTGAAATACCTACTTTTATCTGTTCCGACATGAGTCTCTCCGTTGTGTAGCTGTAGTTTGATCATTAAACTTTAATCGTATGAATGGCAACCAGTTTACGCATCTCTTCCGCCTGGTCGCCCGTGAATAAACTGTGCGGATCTAAAACAGGAACAATCTCATCTTTCACTTGCACAAACGCTGTAATGTAAGAGGTGGCTAGTCCGTCTACTTTCTCAGTTTCTTTATCAATCAGATCAGACGTATCATACGCCTGAACCGTTGTCACTTCATCGACTAGCAAACCCACTTGGGTCTCTTTCCAATTGACCAGAATGATTTCCGTTTCTTCCTGGTTCTGATTTGGCTGAGAGTAGAAGCGATCCGCCAAATCAATTATTGCGACCACTTCACCTTCTATATCTTGGACACCTACGATATAAGACGAGACATCCGGGATGCGCGTAATATTTTCCAAGGCTATTATTTTATCTGTTTGATCGATCGGTATGGCAAAGGTTTGATTGCCTGCTTTAAATAAAATATGCTGTGCCATTTTCTTTTCTAACTCCTTTGATTACGCAAATTCTGGTTCCAAATTATCAGTAGCTGGTTCTGACGTTTCATCTTCAGGTTCTTCCTGGCTGATCATAAATTGTTCAGCCGATGCTTTCAGTGTTAAAGCGACATTTTCCAAACGATTGATATGCGTTGTAAAATCTTCCATCGTGGCCAGGATTTCTTCCGCATTAGCCGAGACTTGTTCGGTACCCGCTGAATTTTCCTGTGCGCCAGCCGCAATACTTTCGAGCTGGGCAACCACTTCTTCTTTTTTCTCATTGATTATGGTGGTCGATTCTTTGACTACTAACATGCTAGTGACTAATTGTTCGAGTGATATCGCCACATTTTCAGATGCTTTAATAGCCTCTCCAATTTTTTCGGTTTGAACCTTGCTGTTATCATTTGTTTCATCTAAATAATCGACCATGTCTGAAGATTTCACTTGGATATCTCCGATAATGGATTGAATATTTTTTGAAGAGGTTGAGCTTTGTTCAGCTAATTTTCTGATCTCATCAGCAACGACCGCGAACCCACGACCGGCATCTCCTGCACGAGCTGCTTCTATGGAAGCATTCAAGGCAAGCAAGTTGGTTTTTGATGCGATATTCGTAATCGCTTTGACGATGCCTTCAATGTTTTGAATATCCCCGTCGACATCTTCAATTTTCACTTTCAAAGCATTCAGTGTTTCAAGTGTTTCGTTCCATTTCTGGTTCACTTCTTGTGTGGCGTGAGTGTTATCGCCGTTTACAATCATGGTCTTGTCTGCGTATTCACCCATCTGTCCAACAGCTTGATTGATTTCACCCAATGCATGTGCTAATTCATTCATCTGTGTCACCGTCGCCTCAGTATCTTGTGTCTGCATTGATGTCGATTCAGCTACACCGTTGATTGTATGTGAGACTTCAGCCGTAGATCGACTTGTCTGATCAGCAATTTCAGTTAATGTCGTTGCCATGCTTGACACATTTTGACTGTTTCCTTGAATCACTTTGATAGTTTTTTCAAAATTGATCAATGTTTTATTCAAAGCTAACCCAATCTGGTGAATTTCATTCCCTTTTGGATCGAGCGCTTTATTAATTTGCTTCACGGGTTTTACTTGTTTCGTTTTATTTTTCGATTTAATAGTCGGTAAACTCATTCTGAACAGATCTTTTTTAGAGATACGGCGGGTCAAATCACCTTTGCTCACATCATCAAATACCTCTAAAAGCGATTGCGTAATAGAAGTGATCAAACCAGTGATGATACCTGCAGTGATCAAAGCGATGAGGATGACAATGATAGATATAGTAATGATCATGCTCTTTAATGCTTCTGTTTCCTGTGCCATTTCATTGGCTCTCACCATACCATATACATTTAAGCCTAGTTGTGGGATGCGTTCATAATAAATTCCCAGTTGTCCACCATTGACGCTGCTATCATAAACCATTCCCGACTCATCATCAGCTAATGAATTTTGGAAATATGCTGTCTCAGCCAAACTATCCCCAACTGATTGTACTCTGGAAGAAGCTAGCACCTCTCCGCTGTTCGCCACTAGATTCACATAGCCTGTATTGGCCAATTGAATATCTAGAACATTTAAACGTATCGTTTCTATATCTAAATCTATCGCTATGACGCCTTGAACTCCCCCGTCATAAATTATAGCTCTATAGGCAGTCAGCCGTGTGCGATTGTTGATCGTATAAGGCTCAGACCAACCTAACTGTGTTGAATTCATCCCATCTTCTAACCACGGGAAAACATTTTCTGGATCAACGCCCACTTTGATGGCGGCAAAAGTTGTAATGTAAGGAATCGATTTATCTACTGGTATATAATGAATATCGGAAATGTTTGGATTACCAGTCGTTGCATAGAGAAAACTGCTTTCCAAATTTCTTCGTGCGTCATCGTACTCGCTTGTCAGTCGTGCTGTTCCTCCACCCAAAATCAGCATGCGTAATGTTTCCTCTGCTGCTTCGCCTGCAGTCGCGATGTTTGTAGCTAAATTGGAAGTGATTTGTTGTTCCTGCGCTTCGACTCTTTCTTTCAAAAGAGTCGTGTTGTTGTTATATGTAAAGAACATTGCGCCTAAAACTGGAATCAGCATCAATAGGATCAGGCTTAAGGCAATTGGGATTCGCAGACTCTTATGTTTCCCTTTCAAACTCGATTTTCCATTAGTACTGAATCTATTCGACATGTTGAGCTCTGACCATTTGATACCCTTAATTTTCTTGAGTAAATATTCCCAATAGTGCTTTAGTTTGTCCATTTCATATCTCCTCATAATTTTCAATTTGTTAGCTTCTTTATACATAATCGGTATGAAAGTAAAAATGTTTATGCTCTCATTCACAATAAATGAAAGTTCGTTTTTCCGTCACATAATAAAAGCTGAACGATTAGGCATGCTTGCCTAATCAGGACCTTATTGATATCACTTAAAAGATTTCTGACGGCGAGCGCTCCATGAGGTTCTTATGGGCATACCTCATCCTTATTTCTATCTGATTTAACCCAATCAAGGGTACTTATGCTCCTTATCGCTTAAATAATCACCATAGTTGAAACGTTATTAGTCAAACAGAGGTTTTTAGTGCCCTCTCAGGAGAAAAATATTCTCAGTGGGTATCAGCCGTTTATTTAGTGACTTCTCAGTTGATTTATTTTATTCAGTTGACGTTAGTCGCGTCTCCTAGTGACTACTGAGTTACCTGTCTTCGTTCAGTGGACGTTACTAACGTACTTATGTGCCCACTCGGTTGAAGGATCAACTCCAGTGGGACTTACTAGGGTCCTTTAGTGATCACTCGGTTCGCAGAAGTCCTACAGTGAGCCTTACTAACACGCTATAGTGACCACTGAGTAGGTAAGCTACCGTCAGTGGGTCCTAGCCTCCTCCTCTAGTGCCTGCTCGGTTGGCGAACCCTTCCCAGTGGGCGTCAAAAAAAACTCTAGTGCTTACTCACCAACCAATTTGTCTCCAGTGAGCGTTTAGCATGTTCACCAGCACCAACCCAAGAACTATTTAGTTGTTAGAGGACGTTTGTGACGTCCACTTTCCATTTTAAATCTTTAAATCTTTCCAATCGTTATTCTTATTCATGTTACTTTAAATTTCATAAGAGCATATGCATGAATCAGTCAGTAAAAAAAAGGCCTCAGGCATGAATTGAGCCGAGACCTTTGGTTTATTTATTTAGTGAAGAGATTGGTGTTTTTGATATCTTCCACGGTTTGGGTTCCTGCTAGCTGCATGACACGTTTCAAATCGTGTTCGAAGTAGTCAAAGACACTCTTCACACCTTTCCAACCGCCAAGAGCCAAGCCGTAAATCGCCGGGCGGCCAATTGCTACAACATCCGCACCACATGCCAGTGCTTTGAAAATGTGCTCTCCCCGTCGGATTCCTGAATCAAAGACGATCGGCACACGTCCCTGAACAGCTTTGGCGATACTTTCAAGTGTATCGAATGAAGCTGGTGCACCATCGAGCTGACGTCCGCCATGATTAGAAATCCAAATGCCCGCCGCTCCTGCTCCAATGGCCAAAACAGCATCTTCCGGTGACTGGATACCTTTTACAAAAACAGGCAAATCAGAATAATCGGCAAGAAATTTTACATCTTCTGGACTGATTTTTTGCTTGGATTGAGCATAAATATTATTGAGAGACATTTTTTCGCCAGTTCCTGTTAAATAACGAGACACGATCGGCATACCGAACGGGTAGACAAATCTATTGCGGATATCTTTTTCACGGTTACCTGCCAAAGTGGCATCTGCTGTTAAAATAATGGCCGTTGCGCCATCTGCTTTTGCTTCGTCAACGATGGCTTTATTGATTTCATCGTCTTTACTCATGTAAATCTGGAACCACCGGGGAGCTCCTCTGAGACCTTCATCGATTTCCTCAAAAGAGGCCCCTGAGTAAGCACTTATAGACATGATTGTTCCGAACTCGGATACGCCACGAGCGGTGCCGGCCTCTTTCGTCTGGTGTGCCAGTCCATGTGCAGCAATAGGTGCCATAATGAATGGCGCGTTGATTTCATGACCGAGGATCGATGTTTTCGTTTCCGGTTTTTCTACATCTGCCAATACTCTTGGTAGGATCCCTTTATTATTAAAGGCTTCTACGTTTTGTCTTAACGTGTACTCGTCTCCAGACCCACCCGAGATGTAATCAAATCCGCCATGCGGAATAATTTCTCTGGCTCTGTCCTCCAGTTCGTACGTGTTGACAACTTCAATAGCCTTGATTTCAGTTGGTGCCTTGTATGACGCTGTTTCCATTTTTTGCATTTTTTATTCACTCCGTCTCTAATTTTTTTGTTTTACTATATTTACAAATGAACAACTCTTTTATACTTATAAATCTTTTTATTAAAAGAACAGTTGAATGATGTACAGACCAAAAGGAGCGATGATGACTACCGCTATCCCTGTCAAGACGATCGACAGGCCGGACATTGCGCCCTGCACGTCACCCATTTCTATCGCCTTAGATGTCCCCATTGCGTGCGAACTTGAGCCCATGGCGATCCCTTGAGCAACGGGGTCCGTTATGTTTAACCATTTGAATAGTGACGGTCCTGCTACAGCCCCCAATACCCCAGTGAATACAACGACCGCTACTGTCAGAGACGCAATGCCCCCGAGTGATTCAGAAACACCTAGCGCTATTGCGGTTGTGACCGATTTAGGGAAAAGCGTGGCAGCCAACTCTTCATTAAACTGAAACGTCAGACTTAGAAGGACGATCAGTAGCGTATGGAAAACGACGCCTATACTGATACCTGAAATGATGGCAACCAGGTTGGAACGTAAATGCTCAAAATTTTTCTCGAGCTTTATGGCTAAAGCCACTGTCGCGGGTGTGATCCAAATGTTTATGAACCGACCGCCTTCGTTGTAAACTTCATAAGGGGTGCCCATCACGAGTAAAATCACAATGATGGACAGGATTGCAAAAACCAATGGTGTGAAAATCGGAATCGGCCATCTGGTATGTAATTTTTGACCGATCAAATATAAAACAACTGATAAAACAATCCCAAAAAAAGGATTTGAAGCTAATTCCTGAATCATTTAATTACTCCTCTCATCGCTGATATGACTCTTCAAGATTTTCCTTCACGGTCATCCTGATCACAGATTGAACAACAACACCAACTAAAGCCATCATCGCGAGGGTCGATATCAAAACGACAAGCAGCAGTTGCCACCATACATCCCCAATGATAGAAAAGTTTGTCATTAAACCTACTCCTGCCGGTATAAATAAGATAGCCATGTTATTTGTCAGCCATTCTCCAACAGCTTCGACCTTCTCCATCTCGATCCATTTGAAATGAAGGGCGAAAAATAATAGGATCATTCCAATGACGCTTCCAGGAACAGCAACCGGACTTAGGTAGGATCCGATTTCTCCTAAAAATGAAAAGAAAAGAATCCAAAACAATTGCTTGATTATAACCATTTCACTCACCTCTGTTATTTATAAATTTGACTGATCTTATAACAAGTTGATTAAAGGGCTTTCATTTCAATTTAAATTAGGTGCGACGAAAGACTTTCTATTCAACTTGTTTATATTTTTGCCATAACCAAACTATAGCAATCGCTTTCATATTTGGAAATATAGATATTTTATGCTATTATAAATTAAATTTATAAGTGACGGCTTTGTGATTAGCCTCACCTATTACCAAGGAGATAATAGCCAATGAAACTTAATGATTTACTTTATTTCAGACATCTTGCAGAAACGCGGAGCTTTTCAGAAACAGCTGACCTGTTTTATCTTTCTCAACCCACTGTATCCATTGCATTGAAACGCCTGGAGGATGAATATAATACGACATTGATCACTCGTAATCATTCGAAAAAAAGTGTTGAATTAACCGATTCCGGACAAATAGTGTATCAAAGTGCGCTGGATATATTGAATATACTCGAAACAGTTAAGGAAAAAATCAGCAATATGGAAACCCAGGATGTCTATTTTGGGCTCCTTCCAACCATAGGGAGTCATTATCTACCAAAAATAATGCCGCATCTAACTGCCTATTTAGACAATCTGCACTTCACTGAAGAAGAAAGTTCGGACCTTATGTATGAGAAAGTTAAAAAAGGTGAAATCCCAGCTGCAATCGTTGGCAGTGATCAACCTTTTTTTGAAGAGGAATGGCTTACTCAGATCCCCATCGCCGAAAACGAACTGTATTTATGGGTCTCACCCACTCACCCTTTAGCCAGACGAAAAAGAGTGAAACCAAAGGATCTCAAAAACCTCTCTCTGGTCACTCTGGCCAAGGGTTATACCCATCAGCGTATGGTGGATGACTGGGCAAAAAAGAATGACATCGACTTCAAACGGATACATTACGCCAATGAAATTCAGACTTCCAATTCCATGGTTGCTTCTGGGATGAGTGCAAGCCTAATGATCGATTTGCTGGTGAGAGATCGATCGGACATGATAAAAATCCCACTCGAAGATTCTCCGAAATTTTATATCAGACTCATTATCAATAACAAAGTCCAAACGAGTACATATCAAAAGCAGTTCAATACCCACTTGATCAAAGTTATCAATAAGGAATTCAATTAAAACTAAAAAGACACTTACAAGTAAGAATTATACTTGTAAGTGTCTTTTATAATTTCACATTCAGCGATACTTTTCTTTAGTTACTTTGATTTTTATCTTTTATTTAGTGAGCCATTTTGAATCAGGTTTGGCGTAGCCTTCCACAAAATAGACTTGTTTATCATCGTCATACAGTTGACGCTGCAGGAGTGTCTGCTGTCTCAGTTCAACGAGCAGATCACCACGGTGACTTTCTATTTCAAGGCGGTACGGTTTCATGATTTTTTTCATTTCGGTTTCCACTCGTTCTTTCAAGGTTTCCATATCTTCATTGTCATACGCCGAAACGATAATATTCGGATAAAGCGTTGACTTGACAGGTCCATCCACTAAATCTTTCTTGTTGTAGACGTTCAACGTTGGGATTTCTTCCATATCTAGTTCGTTGAGTAAGGACAAGACGGTCTGTTCCTGTGTGATCAAGTTGTCAGCCGAGGCATCAATGACGTGCAGGAGTAAATCGACGTCCATCGACTCTTCCAAAGTTGATTTGAACGCTTCGATGAGTTGCGTCGGTAGGTCTTGAATAAAACCAACCGTATCAGTCATGGTCACCTGCATTCCAGACGGCAGTTCAAATTTCCGCGTCAACGGATCCAGTGTTGCAAATAACTGGTCTTTTTCATAGGTATCTGCTTCAGTCAGCTTGTTTAAAAGGGTCGATTTCCCGGTGTTCGTATAGCCGATCAAACCGATTTGGAAGACATTGCTCTCCTTACGCTGTTCGCGGCTGCGTTTTCGATGAGCTGAGATTTTCTTGAGCTCTCTTTTGATATCTGACATCTGACTTTGAATGTGACGGCGGTCGGTCTCCAGTTTCGTTTCACCTGGTCCACGCGTCCCGATACCGGCACCCAGTCGTGACATGTTTACACCCTGACCGGCTAGTCTTGGTAAGATATATGATAACTGGGCCAGTTCCACCTGGAGTTGGCCTTCTTTACTTTTGGCACGCAAGGCAAAGATATCCAGGATCACTTGAATCCGGTCAATGACTTTCGCATCGATCACTTCCTGAATGTTACGCATATGACTCGGAGACAGTTCATGGTTGAAGACCACCGTTTGAGCACCCAGTTCATCAACTAAACTCTTGAGTTCACTGATCTTCCCTTTGCCGATAAACGTCTTGTGATCTGGGCGTTCGCGTTTTTGTGACAGTCTCGCGACCACTTTACCTCCGGCGTTTTCAACCAGTTGTTCGAGTTCGTCGAACGAATAAATAAAGGCTTGCTCTTCGCGTTGTCCCTCGATACCGACAATGATGACTTTTTCATATTCTTTTTCCTTAACCACTTAATCACCCTCTATAAAATTATTTACGTTTTGTTTTACTGCTTCTATATTAATTGGATCTGAGACCAGATCGGTCCACATATCTACCGTGAAACGATTCCTGAACCAAGTGAGCTGGCGTTTGGCATAGTTTCGTGAATGCTGTTGCACTTTCTGCACCACTTCTTCCAGTGACTCTCGACCATCTAAATAAGGACTGAATTCTTTATAGCCGATGCCTTTTTTGCTCTGCACGTCTCCGGGGAAATTGGCATATAGCCACTTCACTTCTTCGAGCAGACCTTGTTCAAGCATGAGACCGACCCGCTTATTGATGCGTTCATATAGAACTTCACGGTCGGTGTTCAACCCGATCACAAAAGCATCATAAACCGGTTCTTTTTCCCGTTCGTCCTGATAGTCGGAAAACTTCTTACCGGTTTCATGGATCACTTCAAGGGCGCGTATCACCCGTCTGACATTGTTATGATGGATGCCTGCTGCAGCTAACGGGTCTTTTTCTTCGAGCAGCTGATGGAGCGCTTCTCGTCCGTTTTCATGGGCAAAGCGCTCCATTTCTTCTCGAAAAACTGGATTAGGTTCTGCAGTTCCGCCATGACTGACATTGAACAGGAGAGATTCGATATACAAACCAGTTCCCCCGACAACGATCGGCATGGTTCCTTTTGAAATCAATTCGCTTATTTTTCCGGAGGCATCCTTTTTAAAATCAGAAACGGTATACGGTTCACCCGGTGACTTGATATCGATCAAATGATGCAGAACGCCTCTGGTTTCTTCTTGCGTGACCTTGGCCGTTCCGATATCCAATTCTTTATATACCTGCATGGAATCACCATTGATGACTTCGCCGTTAAAGGTTTGAGCCAACTCGATCCCTAACTGTGTTTTCCCTACAGCTGTAGGTCCTACAATGACTATTATTTTTTCCTTCACATTATTCCTCCACTTACATACTCTTGTAGTTAGTATAGCACAGACTGACCGGCGGAATAAAAGATGTATCCTTATATTGAAAAAACTGCTTTAATCGTTTGAGTAAGAAACTTAAACGATTAAAGCAGTTTACATTTTAGTTTTATTTTTAACAACAGCACAAAAGAAATCGGTATCGTTTTGTTGTGTCACAATCTGATATTGCAAAAAGCCGATGACTATTTGGCTCTTTTAGTCTTCATAAAGCAGTTCCAGTATTTCTTCGGTAGAAAGAGTGGTGACGGATTCTTTGTTTCCTTTCGTAATGACCGAATCGATGAGTTCGCGTTTTTTCTCCTGCAAGTCATTGATACGTTCTTCGATCGTTCCCGTCGTAATGAAACGCGTGATCTGGACAGATTTTTTCTGTCCGAAACGGTGCACGCGGTCAGCGGCCTGGTCTTCGATTGCCGGGTTCCACCATGAGTCAAAGAGGATAACGGTGTCTCCACCCGTTAAATTCAGACCGGTGCCACCGGCTTTGAGAGAAATCAGGAACAAGTCTTTTTCGCCCGTGTTGAACCTTGTCGTCAGTTCCAGACGGTTTTCATTCTTGGTCTGACCATCCAGATAGTGGTAATCCACATCTATCGCATCGAGGCGCTCACGGATGATCTTAAGCATGGATGTAAATTGCGAAAACAGCACTACCCGTTTTCCGTTTTCTCTGGCTTCTTCCAAATACTCCATCAAGCGTTCAAGTTTGGAAGAGGTCCCTTCATAATCCGGTAAGATGAGTTTTGGATCACAACAGATTTGACGTAACCGGGTCATGCCGGCCAGTACTCTGATACGGTTGGAACGCAGCGTATCGGAATCGACCAGTTCTTTGAGTTCCTGCTTGATCGCCGCTCGCTGGGTTTGATACAAGCGTTTTTGCCCTTCAGAAAGTTCGATGTATTCCGTTGTCTCTGTTTTTTCAGGCAAGTCATGCAGCACGTCTTTTTTGAGTCGTCTCAAAATGAACGGTTTGATCTTGGCCGCAATACGGTCCTGTTCCATCGACTGGAAGTCTTTTTTATTTCTGAATAAGCCGGGCTGAACGATGGAAAAGAGTGACCACAGTTCTCCGAGGTGATTTTCGATCGGAGTTCCCGACAAGGCGATCTTGGTTTCTGCCTTCAAATGTTTAACTGCTTTGGTTGTCTTGGCTGCACTATTTTTCACGTTCTGCGATTCATCGAGAACAATGGTTTTAAAGACATCTTCTTCATATAGATCGGTATCACGCTGAATGAGTGGGTAACTGGTGATCCAGACAGAGATATTCTTATCGATCGCTTCCTGCCTTAGGGCTTGGCGCTCTTCTTTGTTACCAGAAATAATAATAGTTTCTGTATCTGGAACAAATTTTTCCCATTCACGCTCCCAGTTGAACAAGACACTGGACGGACAGATGATCAGATACTTGCCCTCTTCCGTTTCAATTTTTGACTGAATAAACGCGATCGTTTGAACGGTTTTGCCCAGTCCCATATCATCGGCCAGGACGCCACCGAAACCGTAATGGTTCAAACTTCTCAACCATTTATACCCGGTAACTTGATAGGGTCTCATATCCGCTTCCAATTTTTTCGGCAAGTCAAAGGTCAATTCTTCAGGCGTAAAGAGCTGTTTCACTAGATCCTTGAATCGTTTCCCTTTTTGAATCGTGTCCTCTTCCAAAGCAGATAGCCCCTGGAAAACAGACACCGTCATATCCTTGTCGATTTCTTCGTCATCAAGATCCAATGAATTTTTGGCCCGACGCATCGCTTGGAAAGCCGGATCCTTCAAATTCACGATCTGACCACTTGATAAACGGTAGTAGGATTGATTTTTTTCTAATTCTTTCAGTAATTCTCTCAGTTCCTCGGTGGAAATGTCTTCCGTATCAAACGAAATATCTAGGAGATTTGACGACTCGCGCATTTCCATCGTTATCTTCGGTTGACGTGACGGACTGTAAAGCAGGCTGCGTGCCGGCTGGGACAAGAAAATTTCCATATTATCCGCTAAAGAAGGCAAGGCATCATACAGGAAATTACTGATGGTGTCCGTGTGCGTCAACTCCCACATGTCACCTTTTCGTGCCGGAAGTGGAATCTCTTCAAAAAGCATGCTCAGTACTTTCGATTCTTCCGCCCATTCTCTCACTACAATAGACTCTTCGCTGTCTGACAGGGTTTCTTCAAGGGGATAAATCGTGACATTCCCATAAGAAAAGACAGGTCTGACCAGCAGATTATCGTCTTTGGTATCCATATAAAGTTGGGCCTCAAATGGTGCCTGGTAAAGTAATGCTTTTACCTCTTCGTCCATAGAGACATCCACGATTTTTTTAAGTTGACTCAACGTCACTGACAGAAATGTTTCCAGCTCCTGTCTGCGCATGACCAAGGTATCCGATCCTGACTCCTTCAATCCTTCGATGATCTGTTTGATCAGTTCATAATGCGGGGACTCAAAGAAGTAAAACGCTTGTTTATATTCGATCATTTTTGCCTGATCATGAAACGTTAAACCTTGAATATTTGTGGTCGAGTCGCTTAGCGTAAAATGAAACAAGTGCTCTATTTTATTGATACTGAACGACAAATTAAGTTGGGAAAGATCCTCTTCGATGAGTAGAGCTTCGCCTCTATCGGCTTGAGACAACTGTCTTGGCGGACGACCAAACCTTACAAAAGCGCCCATCGTTTTATCCAGTAACCGCAATAATCCTTTGATGTATGACGGTGGCAAAGTAAAACTGTCTTTATTTAAAAACTGGTTCTCATAACCCATGGGAAGTACCGATTTGATCACAGTCTGAATATCACTTAAATAATCAAACACTCTTCTGTCTTCTGGCATGAGCGCATAATCAGCGGTGTTGAATGTGAAATTCTTGCCAAAAACGATTTCTTCTTCATGGACGATATCATCGATGAGTTGAGAACTATTTTTGATGACATACAAATAGTCCTTACCCATTTTGAAGTACAAGTCATAGATAGGATTGATTTTCGTCCCGCTGATGTTCAACATATACTCGACATAAACCGGTTCTTTGTACAAGATATCTGTGTGACGCGAGATTTCTTTTTTAGAATAGTGAATCAGTGCATTGATGGCTTTTTCACTCTTTTTGTATGAAAACATGGAAGCCGGAGAGCCATTTTTCGCTGAATTGGATTCAGCCTCCAGATCGTTCGCATCCAATTCATTCAGCCGCATCATTGCTGCCACTACATGTCTGCACGCACCGCTATTCTTCTCGAAGGCCTTACACGTACAATGATATTTACGCGCCACACCATTCGGGTAAAAGCGAAGGTGTACGGTCTCGATTTGCTTGTCTTCGACTGAGAATTGAATGGTGTTGTTTTTCTCATCCACTTTTATATTGGTAGCTTTCCCTTTGTTGTAAAGCTCTTTACCCTGCAAAAAAGTCGGATAATTGCTGGCTAAACTCGTCAGAGTCATTTCTGGAAAGGTTTGTTTTTTCATAAGGTTATGTCCATCCTTTAAACCGTAATTTTTTCTAAAACTCTTTTATATATACATCGTTCTGATTACTCACATAGGTATTAAAAGTTCATCTGTCCATTATAACAAAGATTTAGCCGAATTTGAAAATTCTTTCCATATTCTTTCAATTAATTGCATCGGTCGTGCTATAATTTGAATCAAAGGAGCGGTGTTATATGAAAAAACGCGTGGAGCCTCAGGTACCGAAACATTTAGATCACCAGACATTTGATGAAAGTTTTGATGCAGATGAACCCTATGTCGAATACGTCGAAATCAGTAATTGTGTGGTGCCTTTATTTGAAATAAAACGGCTGGAATTCAAAACGGTCCGCTTTGTCAATGTGCAGTTCGAATCCATCAACCTAGAAGAAGGGTATTTCCGAGATGTCATTTTTGAAAAGTGTCAATTCGTAAATGCGGTATTTTCTCATGCCATCTTCAAACAAGTAACCTTCAAGGAGTGCCGCTTGAACGGCAGCCTTTTCAATGATTCGAAGCTGGAACATGTCCTATTTGAAGATTGTGTGATGGACTTAAGTACGTTTGGATTCAGCAGTTTGAAAATGTGCGAATTTGTTCACTGCAAACTGAATGAAGCCGATTTTTTAGAAACAAAGTGGACAGACATTCTTTTCAAATCATGTCTTCTGAACGGGTCTCGATTTTCGCGTACCTCTTTGAATGGTGTGGATATCAGTACCTCCACCTTCGATACGCTCTCAGTCGAATTAGACGCTCTAAAAGGAGCCATCGTGAGTCAGTCGCAATCGCTGGACTTTCTCGATCTGCTTGGGTTGGAGATCAGAGACGTTTAAATTCTGAGTGAAAAATACTATTTTTTGATGATATGTCAAATTCACCGGCTCATTTAGTTTGAGTCGGTCATTTTTCTGACTGAATGTTGAATTCGGTGTTATATTTTATCTGAATCTGCACTTTTTAGATTGAGATGTCGAATTCAGTGTCATATTTCATTTGAATCTGCACTTTTACTGTTGGAATGTCGAACTCAGTGTCATATTTTATCTGAATCTGCACTTTTACTGTTGGAATGTCGAACTCAGTGTCATATTTCATCTGAATCTGCACTTTTACTATAGGAATGTCGAATTCAGTGTCATATTTCATCTGAATCTGCACTTTAGTTCACGAAATGTCAAACTCAATAAGTAATTTCTTTTGAATCTGCACTTTTTGGATCAAGATGTCGAACTCACTGTTTCATTTCGGCCGAGTCTGCATTTTCGCTTAAGAAATGTCAAATTCAGAATATAGTGCACCTTGAGTTTGACATATTGATCGCAATTAAAAAATTACTAACCACTTCTAAATAAATTCAATCGAACTTTTATATGGGTCATACTCGCCGAATGGCGAGTATGGTCCACTCAACTTTTTATAACAGAAAAACGAAGACACGTCTAGAGAACTGCTAGACGTGTCTTCGTTTCACTTATTTGAAAAGTATTAACTGATGATCCATTGTTCAAGCCACTTGAAATCGGCACGTTTGAAATAGTAATTGTAAATTGACCAGATACTCATTTTAATTCCTTATAGTGACACATTAGTGATTAGCCAATCTTACATGAAGAACTAGTTTATTCATTTTAAATCATTGTATAAATCAGTAATTTCGTTAGAAGGTAATGCTAAATTGTCATACACGCTAACCTCATCCACTAATCCATTGAATGGCGTATCCCAGTAGTTAACACCTAAACTAAACACACTGCTTGTGTTGCTAAATATGTGTGGGAATTTTTCACCTCTAAACATTTCTTCACCATTGACGTAAACGATGATTTCTCCCTCTTCCACTGTGAAAGCAACATGAGACCATTCATTCTCAGGGATTGTTAAACCAGTTGCCGCATCATACCAACTCTGACTTCCCGACCAGACCATCGTCTGATTTGAAGCCGGACCATTCGGTACTAAGCTGACCCAGTCATTCACTGTTCTTAAACCAAAAAATGTTGTAGTAAATGGAGTCAGTTCATTTGGATTTAACCATAACGAAACACTATACGTATGATTGGTGATCAAACCATCCGGAAGTCTGATACCGCTTTGACCATCTAAGTGAAGGGACTGACTATCTTCTTTTTGACCTTCTCCAAATAAAAGAGTTCCTCCTTCTGTATCTATACGATTCCCTACAAGAATACCATCTCCAAAGTCATTTTCTACCTTATTTTCCAGTGAACCTTCAAATGAATAATGGGCAACAAGTCCACCTTCATTTAGCTCCGGAACAGTTACAATAAACTCTTTAGTCTGACTGACTTCTCCTTTAACTATTTCAGCAGTTAAAGTAACGATTGCATCTCCTGCACCATTTTCTGGTCGAGTAACTTCGCCGTCATTTGTAACGACTGTTTCGTCAGAAGATATCCATGTAATGGTAGCATTTCTCATGCCGGTCGTCGGTAACTCTATAGAAGTGATAATCGTTTCATCAATGTCCAATTCTTCAACTATCGCTTGAACAACTTCTTCATTTGATACGACTTCCAACTGACTTCCCCATACAGCAACGCCTTTTTCAGATAGAGCGGTAAATGTCATGACTACTTCATTTGACGTTGGGTTCCACTGTCTCAAGAACACGCCATTATAAGTATCACCGTCAATTGTTAATTCGACAGTATTATGAGATATACTTTTCCATGATCCGCTTACTGAACCACTTAATTTATTGTTTTTTTCTAGCGTAATTGTTTCAGAGACATTTATTTCGCTTGAAATATCTTTTTCATGATCAATATATTTATATTCTCCAATAACGTCTTGTCTATTGATTTTATCTAGTGTCTCTCCTGTAAATCGATATGGTGCAATGACTGGCCAGCCGCTTTCATTCATAAACATTTGATGCACACGTATTTCATGCATTTCTCCGGTTTGCGGGAAACGCGTGTGGAAAAAAATAAATATTTCATCATCTTCATTTGTATATACCGAATTATGTCCAGCCGAAACATACCCGGTTCCAATTCCAGTACCTTTTTCACCTAATTCTCTCTTAAATAAATAGTTCCCCATTTGTTTGACAGCGTAAGGTTCGATTGAACGGTCATCAAAGAATGATACTTCTGCGCCTTTTACATCGCTCATTATATTTCCTTCAGCATCTAGATACGGTCCAGCGGGATTTTCGGAACGAGCGACACGCATGTTGTACCCACCATCTGCATCCAATCCACCAAATGTCATATACATGTAGTAGTAATCCGTTTCAGTATTGTATTCTATAAATGCGCCTTCGATTCTACTGTGATTTCCACCAATCAGATGTGTAGCGTATCCTTGTCCTTCTAAAGGCAGTCCAGTTTCTTCATTCATTTCTAAGATGAAAATACCACCTGAATACGACCCATATACCATCCAGAGATCCTCATCTTTATCATAAAAAGTATGAGGATCAACTGCATTCGGATGAACAGTCGCATCATATATAGATCCGTCAGGGCTCTCCTGATCCCACATGCCTGATTTCAAAAATATCCCCTGGTTTTTATAAGGGCCTTCGACATCATCAGCAATAGCTAAACCCATTGCCGAACGTGGTGCATCACCTTGGCTAGCGTTGTAATACATATAAAAACGTCCATCACCCAATTGTCTAACATCCGCAGCCCAAAGGGTTTCTGTATTTGCCCACTCAAACGCCTCAGATAATTCTTCAAATACATTCTCAATCAAAGGATTATTTGGATTAACTGTGGTTGATACTTGCTCCCAGTTCATTAAGTCAGTTGTTTTCGCTGAAGCTAAATGTGATCCGAAAACGTAAAATGACTCGTCCACTCGGATAACAGAGGGGTCATGAACAGAAGCTTCTGTAAATGCAGGCGATTCAACATCATATTCGAGATTTTTACTGCTCTGATAAGTTGAGTTATTGTCGAGTGAACGAGCGGTCACCTTAGCGATAGGAATGATTACCAGTAATGATAGAACAATAATAAACAATAGATTTCTATATCGATTTTTCAACATGTTAGTCTCCTTTATCTATAGGGATTATCTAGGTTTTATCTCTGTGTAAAAAAAGTGTTTCTTATTTCCTCGTATTTTCTAGAACTTGAAAAGTTTTACTCCATGAGTTGTAATAACTGTATTCACCTCCCAATTATATATTTCCTTCGAATCAAGGACTTCGCCAATTGTTTTATTGTCACCATCCAAGGAGTATCCAATATCTCTATCAAACAACCGGTCTTCTCCGGAGATATTAAACACCGCCAACCATTCATTTGAGTCCGTTTGAGTTTTCCATACTATAAAATCTTTATCACGGTAAACTTCAGCTGGATACTTTCCGTTGGCATGGATCTCTATTAAACTTTCATTTTGAAGCAGGTCCAGTGTCCATTCATCGAGATCGGTCAATTCGCCACCAAAGAATAACGGCGAACGGAACAGCGACCACAGCGTCAGCATGGCTTTTTGTTCATCCCTGGTGAACCGCGTCATTCGGTCACTTCCACTGCCATCGACCGAGCGAAGACCTATGTGTCCCATAGGCAGCATGTCACAGTCTGGCCAAGTACCTTCTCCAACAAACGGCGCCCACTTCTCACAGCGGTCAAACATATCTCTGAGTTGAGACCAGCTGTCCCAGTAATCATCCGTCAACCGCCACATGTTTGCGTGTTTTTGCAGGAATGTACCGTGTTCAAGCGATGCCGGACCGGGAGACAGGCTTAAAACGATGTCACGCCCTGATTCATCGATCACCTCACGCAGTAAAGCGATTTCATTTAAATGAGCACCATATAGCTTTGAATCAGCAATATCATCCACTTTGATAAAATCAACGCCCCAATCAGCATAAAGCTCAACCAGTGACTGATAATACGCTTTGGCTCCGGGTTTCGTCGTGTCGATTCCATACATATCGGTGTTCCAAGGACAGATCGAATTCGGCTGAACGATGTCTCTCGCTCTTAAATCAATGCCTTTTATTTTTGAGTTTCGATGAACAGCTTGACGCGGGATCCCTCGCATAATGTGAATGCCAAATTTCAAGCCTAACGAATGCACATGATCGCTCAATGGTTTGAAACTTTGATCAGCTTCAGAAGAAGGAAACCGGTTTGCCGCTGGGCGCAACCGGGAATACTCATCCATCTCCAAATCTGTATAGGCATGGTAGCGACTAGAATTTGCCGCTGGTTCATACCACTGGATATCGACGACCACATACTCCCATCCATATTCTTTTAGATGTCTGCTCATGTATTCAGCATTGTGTCTCACTTCTTTTTCGGTTACGGATGCGCCATAACTGTCCCAACTATTCCAACCTTTGGGAGGAGTTTTTGCCCAATCTCTAAATGCATACATTTTATTCCCTACTTTCTGTCCACCCAGACACGCATTTCACCCACAGATCGATTAGCCCATAAGTGATATGGAATAAAGGTGAGTGTTTTGGACTCCGTTACATATTTATTTTCATTAGCTTTGTACAAGACATTTGACCACGACTCATCAACAATGATTTTTTTTGCTGCTCCTTTTAATGAGACAAATTTTCCTAAAACCTCATCAGTTATCTGCTCTGGTTGTGGGGTCTCGGTCAGTTCGAACGAATGTAGCTGGTCTCCATTGTCTTCTTCCTCAAGGCAATAAACAAAGGGACCTCTTTGAATCGCCACTTTCCCTTTGTTTTCTTTCACTAAAGGATGCGATGACCATTCCATTACCGGCATATCGAATAGAAGAGAAACTGCTGTATCCGATTCAATCGACAGAAGAATGTACCCATTCACCTGTTCAACGTCAACTTCGCTATCATTCAAGCGGACCGAAGCATTAGCTGCCCATCCCGGGATCCTCAATTGCAGACTAAAAGGATGCTTGACTTGAGAAACGGAAAGGTCGATCTCACCTTCGTAAGGCATTTTAGTGAGTTGTTTTAGCTGAATCGTTTGCTTATCCAATTGATAGGTACCTTCCATATCCATATACAAATGCACAAATAGAGCATCGGAGGATGTTGAAGCAATATACCGATCGAGTGACGTGATCGTTCGTGCCAAGTTAGGCGGACAACAGGCACAACCAAACCAGGAAGGACGAGTCGGCTTTGCGTGACTTTTCCCTGGGTCCTGTTTACTCGCTTTCGGATCGACTTCCAATGGGTTCACATAGAAAAAGTGCTTGCCGTCAATAGCCATTCCGCTGATCACCGTGTTATATAGTGCGCGTTCCATAACCTCGGCATATTCAACATCCATTTCATTTTTCATCATCGCACGAGCGAAAAACATCAATCCAATGGATGCACACGTTTCACAATACATCGTGTCATTTGGTAAATCATAATCAAAGGTGAATGCTTCCCCGTGAACTGTGGACCCTATTCCGCCAGTTATATACAAACGTTTTTCAACAATATTCTTCCAAATGCGTTTGGCGGCATTCAACATCTTTTCATTTTTATTATAATAGGCCACATCCGCCATTGCGGCAGCCATATAAACGAGCCTGACAGCATGGCCGACTGCTTCTTCCTGCTCAAGCAAAGGTTTATGCGCCTGATGATAAACGGTATTTATAGTTGGAACTCGACCCTGGTCTAAATTCATTTTTTTGTTTTCACTTAATTGTTTCTGATAAAAATCAGGGTCTTGTCCTCTGATTTCCAGAAACCATTCACTTAGGTCCAGATATTCGTGTTCATTTGTCAGCTCATACAAATGCATTAAGGCTAGTTCAATTTCCTGGTGACCATCTGCACCATGAATTTTTCCTTCTTCAGGACCAAATGATTCCTGAATGCAGTGAACCAATTTTTTCGAGACATCTATTAATCGCTCATCTCCAGTTGCTTTATAATGAGCAACAGCAGCTTCAATCAGATGGCCTCCACAATATAATTCATGACTTTCAAATAAACGTTTGAATTTCAATTCTGGTGCTTCGATTTGATAATACGTACTTATGTAGCCATCCTCTTCCTGAGTATCTTCAATGAGTGAGACTACTTCAGCCATCATAAGTTTTAATTTTTCATCAGGTTTGATCGCGTACGTGTTTGCAGCTGACTCCAGCCACTTGTATACATCAGAATCTTGAAACAACCAGCCGTAGTGATTGCCTTCTTTTTGTCCAGCTGCTATTTTGAAATTCTCTATCGCGTTGCTTTTTTCAGAAGGAATTCCTTCGTCGTCTCTTTCTTTATCAATGATTATATCCGCTTGATCATGTAGGACATTCCACTGATAAGGAACCATTTCTTCTCGAATCAATTTTATATACCTCTGCCAAAATGAGTCGTTTATCTTGATGTTCATCATAATTCTCCTTCAAAAAAAGAGATGCAGAATATAATGAGTTTTCGATCATCCTCAATGTTCTACATCTCTTTCTCTAATTACTTTTCGTCTTTTGATTCATTGTTTGTTGTTTTCATTTCATCAACTTTTTCAACATTAAATTTTACATAATCTTCAGGTTTGCTTTCATCTTCCGCAATATCTTCATCGTCTTTTTTTGGTAGACCTGTTTTTTTATGGTCCCCACTATCCTTGAGTGCCTTTTTATGTGCAGGAAGGTTCACCATATTTCCTTGCGATCTATTTTGCATTGGATCATTTACCATTGCATATTCCTCCTTCACTTCATTTGTTTTACAGCTACTTTTTCAACCGCTAACATGTCCTGATAACGTTTCATGAATGCTTCGAAGTTTTCATTCCCTTTTTTTGTCGGATCCAAAGAATAAGCTTCCTGGTGGCTGAAGACTTTTTTCGCTAAATAAGATTCAAGCGATTCATCAGGGTCTTTATTCACTAGGTAAGAAGCTAGTAATGCCATCCCCCACGGTCCACCTTCTCCGGCACTGTCCATGACAGAGACTGAAACATTCAAGGCATCCGCCATGAGTTGCTGCCCGACGTCTTTCGTTTTGAAATATCCGCCGTGACCCAGTAGCTGATCCACTGAGACATCTTCTTTTTTCGTTAAAATATCCATACCCAGTTTAAGGGTCGCTAACGCTGAATAGATATGTGTCCGCATGAAGTTAGCCAGATTCAACTTGCTGTCTGGCATCTGCATAAAGAGTGGACGCCCTTCTTCCAATCCGGTAATCGGCTCACCGGAATAATAGTTGCAGCTCATCAGCTGCCCGTTATCATCGTCGGCATCCATCGCTTTGTTGAATAAAGTGGTGAACAGTTTTTCTGAAGACACTTCTAAACCTAACGATTCAACGAGTTCTTTGAACAATTTGGCCCAAGCGTTAATGTCTGTAGTGAAATTGTTACAATGCACCATTGCGGTCGGTTTACCTGTTGGCGTCGTGACCATATCGATTTCAGTATAAAAATCGTTCAATGCTTCTTCCAGAACGATCATGGAGAACACTGAGGTTCCGGCAGACACATTACCTGTACGTTCTGCCACACTGTTCGTTGCGACCATCCCTGTTCCTGCATCGCCTTCGGGTGGACACAACACACTCCCCGCTTCTAATTTCCCAGAGGGATCAAGTAATTCAGCACCATATTCAGTTAAATACCCGGCAGATTTTCCAGCGGTAAGAACATTTGGAAAGACATCAAGCAATTTCCAGTCTTTTTCGTATGCTACTGTTTTTTCTTCAAATAACTGAACCATGTTCTGATCAAACTGGCCTGTTTCGCTGTCGATTGGGAACATGCCAGATGCTTCGCCAACACCTAGAATTTTTTCGCCAGTCAGTTTCCAATGCACATAGCCCGCCAGCGTTGTGACAAAATCGATATCTTGGATATGGTTTTCTTTGTTCAGCAGTACCTGGTAAAGATGCGAAATGCTCCAGCGCTGTGGAATGTTGAATGAGAACAGTTCAGTCAACTGACTTGCCGCTGCTTCCGTATTGGTGTTTCGCCATGTTCGAAAAGGAACTAAAAGATTCTCATCTATATCAAAAGCTAGATATCCGTGCATCATGCCTGAAAAACCGATGCCATCGATTTGGCTCAACGGTTCACCGTAATTTTTTTTATATTCTTCAGCTAACTCTTTGTACGCTGCTTGGAGACCAGACCATACATCATCTAGGCTATAGGTCCAGAAACCATCGATGAGCTGGTTTTCCCATTCATGAGCGCCACTGACCAAAGCTTCGAACCGATCATCGATCAAAACAGCTTTGATACGTGTGGAACCAAACTCTATGCCTAACACTTTTTTTCCTTGGATACTCTTTTGTATCGTCATATTCTCATCCTTCACTTCACTCTATTTGGTATTGAAATGGGAGATACTCGAAAGAGTATCCCCTAATTCCGTCAATTCTTAGTCAATAACGACTGTTTCCAAATCAACCATTTTAGCCCAATCCAAAATCACTTCCGGGTCAAGTGCTAAAGTCGCAACGGTATGGTGGCCGCCTCCAGCTTCGATCCATCTTTTAATACTGGTTTTGAAGTCTGGCTTTGGTTTCCAGATGACGCGGGCAACCGGTAAGTTGGGTGCTTCTTCTTCAGGTGTTACCGCTTCAAAGGTATTCAGCATCAATCTGTAATGCGTACCTAAATCAAGCATGGAAATCGCAAAACCTTCGCCCGCTTTTCCATCAAAGACCAGGCGTGCAGGTGCTTCTTTACCACCAATACCCAGCGGATTAACCACGACGCGCGGTTTCGTCTCAGCAAATGTCGGATCGACTTCCAGCATGTGTGACTGAACGATGTATTCATTTCCTTTTGTAAAGTTATAAGTATAATCTTCCATAAATCCGGTCGATTCGTTATTTGTCATGGCTTTAACTAAGCGGTCGAGTGCGGCAGTTTTCCAGTCGCCTTCTCCGGCAAAACCGTACCCTTCAGCATTCAAACGTTGCACAGCCATACCCGGCAATTGTTTCATACCATGCAGATCTTCAAAATTTGACGTAAAGGCTGTATAGCCACCCTTCTCTAAAAAGCGACGCAGAGCTATTTCGATTTTGATTTGTTCTTTAACATGTCCTTCGTAAAAATCAGCCTCATTCTCGCCCGGATTCATGTCATAAAGTTCTTGGCATTCATTATAAGTAGATTGGATTTCTTCGTCCGACACTTTATCCATTTCAGCGACTAAATCCCCGATACCAAAGTAGTCTACCGTCCAGCCGAACTGAATGGCTGCTTCCACTTTATCGCCTTCAGTAACTGCGACATTGCGCATATTGTCACCAAAACGAGCGACTTTGATATTTTGAGATACAGCATGACCAACGGCCGATACCATCCAATTGTTTATCTCTTTGTGCACATCCGGATCCTGGTAATGTCCGACAACGACTTTGTTTTTGATATTCAAGCGCGCGTTAATGAAACCATATTCTCTGTCTCCATGAGCACTTTGATTCAAATTCATGAAGTCCATATCAATGGTTTTCCAAGGGATCTCTTTATTGAACTGTGTGGAAAAATGTAGCAGAGGTTTCTGAAGCAGTTTTGTTCCTGGAATCCACATTTTTGCTGGTGAAAAAGTATGCATCCAAGTAATGACCCCAGCCACTTCATCCTGATAATTGACGTCTTTCATTACGTCTTTGATTTCGTCTGCCGTTGTGACGAGCGCTTTGAATTTGATTGGAAAAGAAAAGTTTCCTTCTTCATTTAATGCAGCCACGATTTCTTTACCGTGTGACTCGACTTCACTTAATGCTTCTGGTCCGTACAAATGTTGGCTCCCAACCACAAACCAGAATTCTCTGTTTTTTGTCTTTAACATGCTGGCACTTCCTAATCTCTATATTTTTTATTGTCCATAGTAGGCATTCTTGCCGTGTTTTCTTAAATAGTGTTTATCTAGTAAGGCCTGATCCATACGTACTGATTCACTTTTCAACTGCATCCCATGATACGTCATTTGAGCGACCTGCTCCAAAACCACTGAATTGTAGACTGCATTTTCAGGGTCATTTCCCCAGGTGAATGGTCCATGATCGTTGACCAAAACCCCTGGGATCTGGTTGGGATCGATCTTTCGTTCTGAAAATGTTTCGATAATGACTGAACCGGTCTGCTTTTCATAGTCCGTCTCAATTTCTCCTTGCTTCATGGCGCGAGTCACCGGAATATCTCCGTAAAAATAATCGGCATGCGTCGTTCCGGCAGCGGGTAAGTCTACACCTGCTTGAGCGAAACTGACCGCCCAGGGAGAATGCGTATGAACAACGCCACCGATATCTTTGAAGTGTTTGTACAATTCAATATGCGTGGCGGTATCACTTGATGGTTTAAGCTCTCCCTCGACTACATTCCCTTGGAAATCGACCACTACCATTTTTTCTCGTGATAACTCATCATAATCAACACCACTAGGTTTGATTACGATCAATTCTCTTTCGCGATCGATTCCGCTGACATTACCCCAGGTAAAAACGACTAACCCGTGTTTTGGTAAAGCCATATTCGCTTCAAAAACTTTTTGCTTTAAATGTTCTAACAAAGAATTATCTCCTCCCGTATGTATAGCATACATTTTATTAACAAACTGGTACGGACATGTCAGGATAGACTGGTAGCGTGTAGCTAACAGTTAGTGTACTAAATTTTCATTGATTCATAACATTGTTCTTGACTAAAATACGCGTGGACGTTCGTTTAATTAATTCAGGTTCAAAAATGTAAGTTTTTAACGGCGTCCCTTTTTCTACAAAATCAACAATTGCTTTGGCTGCCTGACGTCCTAATTTTTCTTTTGGATGTTTAATGGAGGTCAGTTTGACTGACGGCAACATAGTAGCATAAAAACTATCATCATGACTGACAACTGAAAAATCATTTGGACAATTCTTTCCAATATTCTGGATTTCTTTGATCAGCATGACGGCAATTTCGTCATTGTAGCAGACAAATGCAGTAGGCAGGTCTTCCTTAACTAACATTTCATGTAAAAGATCGGGTAAGATAACCTTCATTTCAGTATCGTATCTTAAGATGAAATTATTTGAAAAGGTTAATTTTGATTCATAAAGTGCTTTTAAATATCCTTTCAAGCGATTCTTCCCTTGCAAGTCATCACTTTTGGTAATAATACCAATGTTGGTATGACCCAAGTCTATCAAGTGATCTGTTGCCATTCTCCCAGCTTTTATATCATCCAAGGCCACAAACGGTAAATCTAGTTCCTCATAAGATGCGTTAAGCATTATGAGAGGTGTAGCTTTTTCGGATAATTCCAGATAATAGTTAAGATTGGGATTCATTAGATTACTTTTAGTGGGTTCTACAATGAGTCCATCGACATTTTGCTCAATCATACTTTCCAATGCTCCGCGTTCGTTATCAACATTGTTTCGTGTGCTGGAAAGCATCAGTGAATAATCATGTTTGGATAATTCCTCTTCGATACCACGTATGATAGAAGGGAAAATATAATCAGACAAGTAAGTCGTTATCACACCTATTGTCTTTTTTGTTGAAGGTTTCATATTCGTTTTATAATAATCACTAACAAACGTTCCAGATCCCTGTTGTTTTACTAGGTACCCTTCTTCGACCAGTTTTGCGATCGCCAAACGAATGGTATGTCGGCTCACATCAAATTGTTGTCTGAGTTCAGCCTCAGATGGAATCTTAGAACCTAGAACATAATCATTATTATTTATTTTTTCT